>JAPKYY010000798.1 GCA_026394095.1 Acidobacteriota bacterium
CCAGGGCGTGGAGTTTCTTTCACTCGATTCGAACGATCCGTTATGGGAAGGGCGCAATCTCCTGCCCTGGCTCGATGGGCGGCTAGCTGCCAGCAGGGCCTTTTGGCGCATCGTATATTTTCATCACCCTCCCTACACCTCGGGGAATCATGCCAAGGACGAAAGCTGCCGGCTGGCCAGAGAGCAGTTGGCACCGCGCCTCGAGGCAGCCCGAATCCCGCTGGTGCTTAACGGCCATGAGCATAGCTATCAGCGGATGCTTTCTGGTGCGACGAACTATGTAATCAGTGGTGGCGGGGGCGGAGGGCTTTATGAGTCTGGCCCACATGAAAAGCTGGTGCGTGGTGGCACCTGGCATCATTATCTGAGGGCAGCTGTCGATGGCTGGCGGATGCAGCTCGAGGCCGTGGGGCTGCAAGGTGAGGTTCTGGACCAGCTGGAGATCGCCCCGGAGCCGACACTGCGTGTTGTGGTGAATGCCGCCAGCTTTCAGCCGAAGCTTGCGGCCGGGAGTCTTGTCTCGGTATTTGGCTACCATCTGAGCGCAGGGCAGCCAGGCTTGAAGCTCAGTTTGGATGGGCAGCGGGTGGACGTGATTGGAGCCTCAGGCGGCCAGTTGAATTTTTTGCTGCCTCAGAGATCTCCGGGGCTGGCAAGCCTGAGGGTAGAAACGCCGAATGGTCGTGTTGAGCAGGGCAGAGTTGAAGGCAGGAGACAGGGCGCGAGTCTATTTAACTGGCTCAGGCGGAAGGCGGGTGAGGCTTCGAGCGGGAGGAACCGATTTGGGGCTTTTTGCGGCGCAACCGGTATTGAAGATGGCTGGCGTGGAAGAAATTGAGCTGGTGCTGCCGATTGGGTGGGAAGAACTGCAAGTGGAAGCAGGAGTTTAGAGCGGTGCGGCGCTTTGCTTCAAGTGCTGGCTGAGGAGCGATTCCACAGTGCTTCGGTAGCTTCCTCGTCTCGATTCGCTGTCGGCATCGGCGGGGGAAAATTGCTGCAGTAGTTTTGTGTAATCCGAAAAGTCGAATAGCGGTACGTCTTTCGCACGGTAGTCTTCGGCGGTTGGGGGGCGGAAGTAGCGGAACGCAGCAGTGTCTTGCGGCGCGAGCTTTGGACGGTGGCCGCTTTCGATCGACTGAACCAACTCAAGAAGACTGTCTATGCCCAGACGGTAGAGGTCTGGGATGTAGGATTGAACCGCCCGGCCGGGTGTGGCTGCAAGACGCGAGATCGAATAAACTGGGCCCGTGTCGATTCCCCGGTCGAGTTGGTGCACTGTGCAGCCCAAACTCGGTTCGGCATTCCAGAGTGCCCGTAGCGGGGCCAGGACTCCGGCGTAGCCGGGGAGGACGCCGGGATGGACGTTGTAGGCGCCGAGCCGGGCGAGAGCCAGGATGTGCGGCTTGAAGATCAGGCTGAAGCGGGCGCTGAGGATGAGGTCCGGGGCCCAGGTGGTGAGGCGCTGGGTGCTCCCGGTGCCGTTGATGTCGTATTCGCACTCGATCGAGGTGCCGAATTTGGCGGATAGTGCGTTGAAGGTTAGCCATTGGCCTGTAATGCCTTCACGATCGAGGGTTGGGAAGAAATGTTGGAGGGGATATTCGCGCTCAAGGAATTTTTCGGCCCGGAGTTCGGGGATGGTGTCTTCCCCGGTGCGTGCTTTGTCTGAGAGAAGGATTCGGATTTCGTGGTGGCGGAGTTCGGGCAGCAGGTAGTTCAGAATTATCGCGCCGAAGAGGTCGTTCTTTGTGCAGAGCAGGAGCTTCATGGCTGGTGTGTCTGGTTGCCGGCGCGGCCAGTTCGAGACTTGAGGGTTGCCGCCATGGGGATAGTTTAGCCGGGTTGCAGGTTGTGGGTTAGGGCTGGGGAGATGGAGCAATGATGAAGCAGTGGGAAATGGACCGGGATGAGGCTTTTTTACAAGTGAAGGCCAAGCTCGAGCGGGGTGCGGATGAGGCGGAGCGTGGCGAGTTGGGCGATGGGGACGAAGTGCTTGAGGAATTGCGCGAGCTGATTGAGGATCGGCAGTTGCTTCGGCGACAAAGATGAAGTCATTGCTCAAAGCCGGGTTTTACTTTAGGCTGAAAGACATGGACCTGCTGACGCCTGAGGACATTGAGCGCTTGACGCCGCCGGAACGGCTCTCTCTGATTTCCCAGCTTTGGGACAGCCTGGGACATGATCAATTGCCAGTGACGCCTGCACAGCAGGCGGAACTCGACCATCGCCTGGAGACACTCGAAGATGATCGCAAGAGTGCCGTGTCGTGGACTGCACTGAAAGCTGAACTAGAAGAGCGTTGTCCGTAGGAATGTTTTCTGTCAGCTTCACCAGAGAGGCTCGCGTCGAGTTGATTGAGGCGGAGGACTGGTATGAGGGTGAGTTGAGTGGACTGGGGCGGCGATTCCGCCGTGCCGTTGACGAAGTGGTGGAGCGCATGAGTGCGAATCCTCGCAAGTTCCCCGTTGTTTACAAAAACGTTCATCGCGCTTTACTCCATCGGTTCCCCTACTCCCTGTTTTTCGTAATCGACGGTGAAAGCTTGCTGATTATTGCGTGTTTCCATGCAAGCCGCAATCCCAAGCACTGGCAAAGTAGGAGCGGACTCTCGCCAGATTGACTGTCTTCGCCGATCTACAAAGGCAATAATGCAATCTCGGGGTGGCTGGGCGGGCGTTCCTCTATGTGAGCCCCCGTCGTCAAGCCCTCTGGTTTTCCTTGACTGATTGCCATCGGCAATCAGGATTTAGACACACTACGAGCGACCGGTTGGAGGATAAGGCCACGCTGGAGAGCAACCTGAGCGCCATACCGGTTGCCGAGAGGGGCGAGGCTCCACTGGCCCTTTTCAAGAGCCGTGAAAGGCTCTCGACGCGAAAGCGCTAAACTCCCGAACTGGGGCGGGGAGCCCAGCCTGGAGTGTGTTGTTCAAAGATCGATTGCGCCATTGGGTTATCGTCCCTCTTCGTCACTGGTTCGCTCAACGGGTTACGGATATTCGTCGCGCTGACCCGTTGGCGGACGAAGATACCGCAAGCGGGGCCGGCTCGCGGTAAAGCTGTTGTTTGGACAAGATGTGCCAACTGGCCTCGGCCAAATGGCGGGCCACGGCCACAGCGGCCTTGCCGTGGTTGCTGCGGCTCCTGACCTTGGCGTAATGTTGTCCGGCATGATGGTCTTTGTACTTTCGCGAGTTCCAGACCGTACAGTTTGCTGCTTCGACGAAAGCCCATTTCAAATAGTGGTTGCAGTCCTGCGGTGTTGATCCATGCCGTGTCTTGCAGCCACTGGCAAATACCCGTGAAACCAGTCCCGCATAGCTGGCCAAGTGAACTGAGCTGGGGAAGCCTTCTGCCTGAGCGAGCCTGCTCAGACAGGTGGTGTTTGGGGGTGAGAAGATGTGGGGGTGAAGGTTTCCATTTGGTGGATTGTGGTGGCTTTGGTGGTGGGCTTTTTGTTGCCGGTGGAGAGTTGCGGATTGAGGCGGCGCTTGTTGGGAGAGACGCTGGTTGTGTTTGTGGGGCCGGGTGGGCAGAGGGTGGAAACGCGAACCGTGGATTGGGATACGTGGGATGTGAGAGTAAGGACCGCGCGGGGGATGGTGGAGCGGGTGATACGGAGCACCGATAGTGGCGGGTTTGGGGTTTGGGGTTTGGGTGGCTTGGCCTGAGGATGGGAAGCGGGTGTTTGTGCTGAGTTGCGGGAGTGGGAGGCCGGAATCGGTGGATAGTTTGGAGATAGAAGGGACTCGGCTGGGCGGAGTGGATGCGGTGCCGAGACTGGCGAGGTCTATGCGGCAGTGGTTTGGAGAGAATGTGACCGTGAAGACGCCAGGGGATGATGAACAAGTGTTGACTTGGTTCTGTTCTGGGGTGGGGCGGGCAGTATTGTGGCGAAGAGCGGAGACGGGCGGGGGGACGGTTGAGGTGCGAGAGTAGTAAAGGAAACGCCCCAACCGTTATTGGAGCGTTTCGCGTTTTGGGATGAATTGTGGCTCTTTAGTGGCGGAAGTGGCGGAAGCCGGTTAGCACCATTGCCAGCCCCAGGCGGTCGGCGGCGGCGATTACTTCTTCGTCTTTGACGCTGCCTCCGGGTTGGATGAAGGCTTTGGCTCCGTGGCTGGCGGCGGCTTCTAATCCGTCCGGGAAGGGGAAGAAAGCGTCGCTGGCTACTACGCAGTTTTCTAGCGAGAGGATGGCTTTGCTGGCTCCGAATTTGACGCTGTCGACTCGGCTCATCTGGCCTGCTCCGGCTGCGATCAGTTGGCCGTCATTGGCATAGACGATTGCGTTCGATTTGACGTGCTTCACTACTCGCCAGGCGAACTGGAGAGCGTTCCACTGGCCTTCTGTGGGCTGGACCTTTGTCGCTACTTTGGCTTCTTCTTTGATCAGGAATTTGCGGTCGGCAGATTGGACCAGATAGCCGCCGGTGATGGTTTTGACTACGGGCTCGTCCAGGCCTCCGCTTGCTACTTCTAAGAGGCGAAGGTTCTTTTTGGAGGCCAGGATGGACCTGGCCTGGTTGGTGTAGCTGGGGGCGGCGATGGCTTCGATGAAGGTTTTGGCGATCTCGGTTGCGGTATCGGCATCGACTTCGCGGTTGAAGGCGAGGACTCCGCCGAAGGCGCTGATGGGGTCGGCGGCGAAGGCTTTTTTGTAAGAGTCGGCTAGCGTTGTTGCGGTGGCGCAGCCGCAGGGGTTGGTGTGTTTGATGATGGCGCTGGCGGGGAGATCGAATTCGCAGATGAGCTGCCAGGCGGCGTCGAGATCGACGAGGTTGTTGTAGCTGAGTTCTTTGCCCTGGAGTTGGGTTGCATTGGCGATGCCGGTGTTGCCTGAGGCATAGAGGGCGGCGGCCTGGTGAGGGTTTTCGCCATAACGCAGAGTCATCTTGAGGGGGGAGTTGATGACGAGGCGCTCGGGCATAGCGACCGGCGTGGGGATTTGTTCGAGGGTGCGGGTGATCGCTGCGTCATAGGCTGCCGTGGTCGAGAAGGCTTTCTTCGCGAGATCCCAATGAGTGCCGGGGGAGAGGTTTGCCTGATTGGAGTTGAGCTCTTCGAGGAGGGCCGGGTAGTCGGCGGCGCGGGTGACTACGGCTACGTCCTGATAGTTCTTGGCGGCGGCGCGGATCATGGTGGGGCCGCCGATGTCGATGTTTTCGATCAGCTCTTCGAGGTGGACGCCGGGCTTGGCGGCGGTCTTCTCGAATTCGTAGAGGTTGACGACAACCATGTCGATCATCGGAATGTTGTGCTCTGCGAGGGCGGCCATGTGGTCTGCTTTGGAACGCATGGCGAGGACGCCGGCGGCTACGCGGGGGTGGATGGTTTTGACGCGGCCGTCGAGCATTTCTGGGAAGCCGGTGAGGTCGCTGACGTCGGTGGCGGTGAGGCCGGCTTCGCGCAGGAGCTTAGCGGTGCCTCCGGTAGAGATGAGTTCAATGCCAAGGGCGGCGAGGCCGCGGGCGAAGTCTGCGAGTCCGGTCTTGTCGGTGACGCTTAAAAGAGCGCGCTTGATGGTAGCCATTCTCTTTCAGTATCTGTCACTGTGGAGGTATGGCACATCTGGTTACGTTAATTGCTGGTGATGGAATTGGCCCGGAGGTGGCGCTGGCGGCCGAGCGTGTGATTGCGGCAACGGGGGTACAGATTGAATGGGAGCGGGTGGAACTGTCGGGGGACAGGATTCGCGCGACAGGGGAATCGCTGCCGGCGGATGTGGTGGCGTCGATTGAGAAGACGAAGGTGGGCTTGAAGGGGCCGGTTACGACGCCGGTGGGAGGTGGGTTTCAGAGTGTGAATGTGGCGCTGCGGAAGAAGCTTGATTTGTATGCGAATGTGCGGCCGGTGAAGAGCTTGCCGGGGCTGCATACACGCTTTGACGATGTGGCGCTCGACATGGTGATTTTTCGCGAGAATACGGAGGATTTGTATTCGGGCCTCGAGCATGAGGTGGTGCCGGATGTGATTACTTCGATCAAGGTGATTACGCGGACGGCATCGACGCGGATTGCGCGGGCGGCTTTCCGGTTTGGGTCCCGGCATTTGCGCAAGCGGGTGACGGCGATTCATAAGGCGAACATCATGAAGCTGGCCGATGGCTTGTTTTTGCGGTGTTGCCGGGAGATTGCGGCCGATTATCCGCATCTGATTTACAACGAGCTGATTGTGGATAATGCGTCGATGCAGTTGGTGACGCGGCCTGAGCAGTTTGACATTTTGCTGATGCCGAATTTGTATGGGGATATTTTGAGTGACCTCGCGGCGGGCCTCGTGGGTGGACTGGGTGTGGCGGCGGGGGCGAATCTGGGGGATCACCACGCGGTGTTTGAGAGCGTGCACGGGAGTGCGCCGGATATTGCGGGACAGGGCAAGGCGAACCCGACGGCGTTATTGCGCAGTAGTGTGATGATGCTGGAGCATTTGAAGGAGATGGAGGCGGCCAAGCGGCTGCAGCAGGCGATTGAGTATGTGTATCGCGAGGGGGATAGCCTGACGCCGGACGTGGGCGGGACGGCTACGACGGATCAGTTTACGGCGGCGCTGGTAAGGTTTCTGAAGAGCTAGCGGGAACTTATTGATTTTGGGCTGGTCTAAGTGGTTATGGCAATGACTAAAGGACCGGGCGAGATCAATATGACTCCACTTATTGATGTGTTGTTGGTGCTGTTGATTATCTTTATGGTGATCACGCCGGAGAAGCCGCTGGGGCTGGAGGCGCGGCTGCCGCAGGATGCGGTTGCAGAGCAGCCGGAGGATGATGCGGCGGTGGTGGTGAGTGTGGGGCCTGATCAGACTTTGTGGATCAACAGGGAGAGTGTGCGAATGGAGGATCTGGGCGGGCGGCTCTTTGAGATCTTCAAGACGCGGGCGTTGCGCGTGG
>JAPKYY010000665.1 GCA_026394095.1 Acidobacteriota bacterium
GCTGCTGCGCATCTTCTTTACGGCCTTTGAGCCGATGGCGGATCGCTGGTTGCCGCTGCTCTGGGTTGTGGCGCTGCTGACGATGATCGTAGGAAATCTTGCCGCATTGTGGCAGACCGACATCAAGCGCATGCTGGGTTATTCTTCGATCGCGAACGCAGGCTATGTGCTGGTGGCTGTGGCAGCCCATTCGACGCTTGGCGTGAGCGCGGTGTTGTTCTACCTTGCTGCCTATTCGGTGATGAACTTTGGTGCTTTCGCGATTGTTTCCATGCGAGATCAGACGGAATTGAGCGACTTCAATGGGCTTGCGAAGCGTCAGCCGATGACGGCGGCGCTGATGTCGGTCTTCATGGCATCGCTGATCGGCTTGCCGCTGACGGCTGGCTTCTTTGGCAAGTTCTATATCTTTAAGTCGGCAATCGATGCCGAGCTTTACTGGCTGGTGGCTTTGGGGTTGCTGACAAGTGCGGTGGCTGCGTTCTACTACGTGCGCGTGATTGTGGCGATGTATGTGAAGCCGGTTCCTGAAGATGCGGCAGAGCTTGCGATTCCAGCTCCTGGTTTGCAGGCCGTTTTGTTTGTGTCTGCTGCGCTTACCATTGGCTTTGGACTCTTCCCCGGGTGGCTACTGGACTGGGCAACCCGCTCCAGTGGATTGCTTCGCTAGGGTTCGGCCCGCTACGTCGGCCGACATTGCGGCCGTCGCGGCTATCTATGGGCAATATGTGCTCAGCGGAACCGCCAGCTTTGAGCTGGAGGCGCCGAGTGTCGAAGAAATGCGAGACCGGTTTGAAGCCATAGTTGGCCGTGGCCTACCCTATCTGGTAGCGATTGATTCTTCTGGCGAGGTGGTTGGGTATGCCTACGCCGGAGCATATCGCCCAAGACCCGCCTATGCCTCAACGGTTGAGAATTCCGTCTATGTTCACCCTCGCTTTGTTGGGAAGGGAATCGGGCAGAGCCTACTGGCCGAATTGATTGAACGGTGCGAGGCGCTCGGGTTGCGGGAAATGATTGCGGTGATTGGCGACAGTGCGAACCTTGCTTCGATTCGGCTCCACGAGCGGGCGGGATTCCTATATGCGGGCACCTTGCGAAATGTAGGCAGAAAATTCGGGAAATGGCTGGATACGGTACTGATGCAGCGCCCACTCGGCCCCAGACCCTGATAAATTGATGTTCATGCGAATTGCGATATTGATCAGTCTCGCTGGTAGCCTCATGTTTGCTGCTGGCCCCGATGCGAAGCCCGAGAAGGGTTTTACCGCTATCTTCAACGGTAAGGATCTTACCGGCTGGACCAAGGCGAAAGAAAACGAAGATGCCTTCTCTGTGAAGGACGGCTCGATTGTAGCCAATGGCAAGCGTTGCCATCTCTACTTCACCGGCCCGTTCAAGGGCAAGCCTGCCAACTTCAAGAATTTTGAACTTAAAGTGGACGTGATGACCAAGCCTGTTTCCAATGGCGGCATCTACTTCCACACCGCTTACCAGGAGAATAACTGGCCGGATAAGGGCTTTGAAGTTCAGGTGAACAACAGCCACGGCGACTGGAAGAAGACCGGTGGCCTCTACAACGTGCAGGACAACAAAGAACCGTTTAAGGACGATGTCTGGTTTACCGAGCACATCGTGGTGAAGGACAACCACGTCACCGTATTTGTCGATGGCAAGAAGGTGACGGATTGGGAACAGCCCGCAGATTGGGCAGGCCCCAAAGGCAACCCCGGCCGCAAGATCGATGCCGGTACCTTTGCTTTGCAGGCACATGATCCGAAGTCGACGATCATGTACACGAATATTCGTGTGAAGCCGCTGAAGTAGTTCTGGATCTGGAAATGAAAAGCGCGCCCGGCGTGTGATTCGCCGGGCGCGCTTCTTTTTGAGGGGATCTTAGCCCAGGATATCGATGGTTTGAGAGGCCAGTTCGTTGGCCGATTCGACCAGCTTGAGGTTGGCCTGGGTGGCGACTTTGGCTTCGAGCAGTGCAACCATTTCAGCGCTGAGGTCGACCGAGTCGGAGGTGGACAGGGCTTCGCCGGCAGGTGCAGCGAGGCCAGAGGAAAGCCGCTTGGCGACAGCCGCCAGTTTCTCTTGCGCTTTTTCTAGTCCGGCTAAACCGATCGATTGCACTTCCATAGTCTTCGTATCGTCGCACGGATGAGTCTCTTTAGAAAAATTTACTCAAATCCGCAAAATTTTCGACGATGTGGAGAATGCCAGCGCCACCGGTGCGCAAATCGGTCTGCTCGAGCGACCAGGTTCGCGCGTGCGGAACGAAAATGGCAT
>JAPKYY010000392.1 GCA_026394095.1 Acidobacteriota bacterium
ATACCCTGCTTTTTGTCGAACACCCGCACGTCATCACGCTCGGCCGGAACGCCCAGGAATCAAACATCCTGGCTGCTCCCGAGCGCTTAAAACAACTCGGCATCACCGTCCACGAGGCCAATCGCGGCGGCGACGTTACCTACCACGGCCCCGGCCAACTGGTTGGCTACCCGATCTTTGATGTCGCGGTCTGGAAGAAAGACGTCCGCGCCTTTGTTCAGGCCATCGAAGCAGCCATCATTCGCACTCTGGCCGGTTACGGAATCGAGGCTCACACCCGCGAAGGCAAAGAAACCGGCGTCTACGTCACGCAAGCAGACGGCACACCCGCCAAGATCTGCGCCATCGGAATCCATATCAGCCGCTGGGTTAGCTCCCACGGCTTTGCTTTAAATCTCAACCCAGACCTCCGCTATTTTCAAAACATCGTCCCCTGCGGTCTTACCCTTCCGGTCACTTCGATGGCCGAACAGGGTGTGAACGCAGACCGGCAAGAGGTGATGCGCCTGGTTGCGCGGCACCTGGCGGAAATCTTCAACCACGAATTTACTAGTTCAATTGAACACTTACAGGAGACGCACCCATGACTGATGTCGTGATGCCCCAAATGGGCGAGTCCATTGTCGAAGGAACCCTTACGCGATGGCTCAAGAAGCCGGGCGAAAAGGTAGAGCGAGATGAACCGCTCTTCGAAATTTCGACGGACAAAGTAGACACCGAGATCCCTTCCCCCGTCGCGGGCACACTGGCCGAAGTGCTGGTTGCTGAAGGCTCAACCGTCGGGATCAATACCGTAGTTGCGCGTATTGGAGAAGGTGGCGCTGCCGCCGCTCCTGCTCCGGCACCTGTCGCAGCCCTGGCTCCC
Organism: Acidobacteriota bacterium; assembly: GCA_026394095.1. Classification (GTDB taxonomy): domain Bacteria; phylum Acidobacteriota; class Terriglobia; order Bryobacterales; family Bryobacteraceae; genus Bryobacter. The sequence continues at coordinate 866 of JAPKYY010000392.1, forward strand.
CCTCCTCCTCCGCCTCCGGCACCTGTTGCCGCACCGGCACCTCCGCCGCCGCCTCCACCAGCCCCCGTGGCCGCACCAGCAACTCCCCCAGCACCTGCTGCAGCGGAAGCAGACAGCGTCAACGGTCCTCTCTCTCCGCTGGTCCGCAAGATGGCCCGCGAGTACAACATTGACCTCGCCATGGTCCCTGGCTCAGGTGCCGGTGGCCGCATCACCAAGCAGGACATCGAAGCTTACATCGAATCCCAGGCCGCCAAGACTGTTGCCACCGTTGCACCGGTAGCAGCTCCAGCAGCCGCAGCCCCAGCATCAATCGCTCCGCCCGCACCTGCCACCCCGGCCAAGACCCGCGTCGAGCCGATGAGCATCATGCGCAAGAAGATCGCCGAGCACATGATCAAGTCGCAGAACACCTCTGCCCATGTCACCACCGTCCACAAGGTCGACATGACCAAGATCGCCAAGCTCCGCGCCAAGCACAAGGACGAGTTCCAGGCCCGCTACGGCTTCGGTCTCACCTTCCTGCCCTTCATCGCTCGTGCAGCCTCTGAAGCCCTACGAGCCTTCCCGCTGCTGAACTCCTCGATCGAAGGCGACAACATCATCTTCCACAACGAAGTGAATATGGGCATCGCTGTCGCTCTCGACGGTGGCCTCGGCCTGATCGTCCCGGTCATCAAGCGCGCCGACGAAATGAACATCGTGGGCCTCCAGCGCTCCATCGTCGACCTCGCCATTCGCGCCCGCGGTAAGCAGTTGAAGCCCGACGATCTTGCTGGCGGCACCTTCGCCCTCACCAATTTCGGCAGCTTTGGCAGCATCTTCGCCACGCCGATGATCAACCAGCCCAACGTCGCCATCCTCGGCATCGGCACCATCGAGAAGGTCCCGGTGGTTATCGATGACGCCATAGCCATCCGCAGCCAGGCCCACCTCGCTCTCTCCTTCGATCACCGCCTGATCGACGGAGCCCTCGCCGACCAGTTCTGCCAGAAGATCAAATCGATCCTCGAGAACTTCAGCGAACAAGTCCTCTAAAAACCCTCTTTACAAATTCCGGCATACTAGTTCATAATCTGAACTAGTATGCCGGAATCAAAAGTCAAAAGACCTGTCTCCGCTCTCATTCCATCTCCTCCTTTCCCTCCTCCAGGGCGAACGTCACGGCTACGCCCTCAAGCGCGAAATCCTCGCCCGCACCCAAAACAAGCTCAACCCCGGCCCCAGCCTCCTCTACGGCAACATCAACCGTCTCCTCGAACAAGGCTTGATCGAAGAATCCGAAGAACGCCCAGACCCCCACCTCGACGACCAGCGCCGCCGCTACTACCGCATCACCCCAGACGGCATCGCCGCCGCCCAGGCCGAAGCCAAACGCATGCAGGATCTCGTCAAGCTGGCAGGCGCCTATGTGGCTCTTTAGACAACTTCTGCGTCTCTACCCATCGGGCTTCCGCGCCGAATACGGCTCAGCGATGGAGCAGCAATTCCGAGATGAATGGGCTACCCAACCACGCCTCTTCCTGCTCCTGCAAGCAATTGGCGAACTACTCCTCCTCTGGCCACAACTCACCTGGGCTGAGTTCACTCAGGACGCAAAATACTGCTGGCGCAGTTGGCGAAAACGCACACTGGTCACCCTCCTGGCAGTCCTCTCACTAGGCATGGCAATAGGCGTCTCAACCGGCGTCTACAGCGTCATCGATTCCCTGCTCTACCGCAGCCTCCCATTTCGAGAACCCGATCGCCTGGTCCACTTTCGAAGCTACTTTGCCCCAACTTTCGAAGGCCGCTCTTCACTCCTCGCCTGGAAGGCCGAACACAGCTTCCTCTCTGACGTCGTCACATTCAGCACAACACAACTGAACCTCTCTACTCAGTC
>JAPKYY010000149.1 GCA_026394095.1 Acidobacteriota bacterium
TTCACGCTTGAGCCGGGCGACGTTGTCTCAACCGGTACGCCTCCCGGAGTCGGATTTGCCCGCAAGCCGCAAGTACTGCTCAAGCCGGGCGACCATTGCATTGTTGAAGTGGAAGGCCTCGGCCAACTTCACAATCCTGTCGTCGGCGAATAGTCAGAACCTAGCAGCGAATCAGATCGGCCCCCCGCTCAGCCAGCATGAGTGTGGGGGCCGTTGTATTTCCACTCGGGATCAGAGGCATCACGCTGGCATCCACCACCCGCAAGCCACCGACATAGTGCACCTTCAGGTCGGTATCGACCACCGCCATCCGGTCTGAGCCCATCCGGCAGGTGCCGCAGGCATGCCACATCACGTCGTAGTTGATTCCGGCCTCAATGCGGCCCATTTTTTCGCCTATGACGCGGGCACGGGCAAGCCCGCGATCGAGCATGATGCGGTCTTCAGGCTCTTCAAGGACGTTGAGATGCATTGAGGGGCCCTCGCTCGGGTCTGCACTGCGCAGACGCAGATAGCCCCGGCTGAAGGGCCGCAAGAGCACTGTCCAGAGCGTAAAGCCATTGCCGGTGGAGCGCCGCGGGACAAAATTGATCTGCAGATCGGGTGCAGGAGCAAGCTCGTGGCTGCGCATCGTCACCTGCGCTTCCACCACCGGTGAGCTCATTGGGCCTTTTCCGGTGAGCATGTAGCGTACTTGATCCGCGAGGCCGGCATGTTTGGTGAGTTGTGTGGGCGCATCCATCGAGAACTCGATGCCGGCCCGCACATGATCTTGCAGGTTTTCTCCAACGCCGGGCAGATCGAGGGAAACCGGGATCCCCAGACTCTCCAGGTGAGCGGCAGGCCCGATGCCACTGCGCATCAAGATCATGGGTGTGTGGATCGCTCCGGCACAGAGCACCACTTCGTACTTGGCCATGAAGGTTTCGATCTTGCCGTTGCGAAGGACTTCAACGCCACGGGCGCGGCCTTCATCAATCAGCACACGAATCACTTGTGCCCCGCCCACAAGCGTAAGGTTCGGGTTATCGGCTCGCACTTTCTTAAGGAAGGTGTCGGCAGCAGTGGGCTTGTTGCCGCGGCGGTGCATCACCTCGACGGGCTTTGCCCCTTCTTCTTTGCCTGCTTCGAGGAATTGCTTTGTGAACGGATGGAGAGTGCGCAGGGGTTCGAGCGGCAGCCCGCCCTTCAGGCTTTTTTCAAAGTAGGGGGCAACATAATCCCATCCCCAGCCGGCATTGCCCAGTTCGCGCCAGGCATCGTAATCGAAACGGTCGCCACGAGAGTAGACCCCGGCATAAAGAGCCGTGGATCCGCCCAGAACTTTGCCTCGCGGGTAGGCAAGGCGTTTCTTGCCCAGGTAAGGTTCTTCTTCGGTCTCGATGCCCCAATCGAGAGGGCCGCCGAGCAGGCTGCGCCATGCCAGGGGAACACGAGCTTCAGGGCCAGGATCGAGGGGGCCGGCTTCGAGCAAGAGGACGTTGAGCTGGCGGAGTTCGCTCAACCGGGCTGCTACGACGCTACCGGCTGCGCCACCGCCCACTACGATGTAATCGGTTACCAACTCTTCAGCTTACGCCGTTCCAGACCTGCGCGTCGTGAAACCAGAGGAAGACTTTTGCTTCCGGAAAGAGCTTTTTGATTTTGGGGAGGTCTTCGGTATCCAGCACGGCGAAGTAGCTGTCTTCACCCCCGGTCAGCGGCCCCGAGGCGATCAGCCTGATGTCTGCTGCGGCGGGGCGGACCGTTTTGAGGACGATACCGACACGGCGGACGTAGGTCTCCTTGAAGCCGGGCTTGTCATAGGCTGCGCGGTAGGCTTTGCCAACACTTGCCGGGCCCTTCCAGGTTTGGCAGTTGATCTTGAGATCGCCAGCGAGAACTTTGGGGTCGGCGGCAGCAAGGCGGGCGGCGTTGCTGGCTGAGGCACTGAAGATAAAGATGCCTCGCGAGCCAACCAGGCCCGAGATGGGTCCTGCGCTTTCCAGATCGCCGGACTTCCACATTGCCCCGATATGGCCCATATGAGCGGCCTGCAGCTCTTTGGCACGATCTGCTTCAATTTTTCCTGCTTCCGGGCCATCCCCAAGAAAACAAAGCTGATAGTCGGCAGCGCAGGCAAGTACTGGAAGGAGAATGAGGGAAAGGAGACGGGCTTGGGTCATATTGGAGGCCTAACCTGTTATACTGCAAGCTAGTCTACCAACCACCCGTCGGGGCGTGGCTCAGCCTGGTAGAGCGCCTGGTTCGGGACCAGGAGGCCGGAGGTTCGAATCCTCTCGCCCCGACCAAAAAACCTTTTCTGATGAATACGGCCTCGGGCCGTTTTTCTTTTTTCACTCGCAACTTCGCCAGGCACGAATTGCGCCCTAGCGCCTTCGGCCAAACAAATGTTCCGTTAGTCCAGGCAAGTGCCAAATTTGGTTGTGCCATTCCGCGAGATCCGAGGCAGCCCAAACCATAAGCAACACCTCAGCAACCAAGCCGATCGGCTCAAACTGCGACACAATGAATACTCCTGGACTATCCTCACCCAATGCCAGCCGATCCTGAAAATGTCTTGGCATGGTGCGCCTGTCATGGGTAAGCAGGATTCGATTGCTTCTTGCTGCAATGTCAAGCACCTTACTATCTGGCAATCCATGCAGCCCGTTATCCGCCGCTGATGCGAAGTCGATCGCAGGTTCGCGCCGCCTGACAGCGAGCACAATATCCAAGTCAACGTCAGCGTCGGCTTGGAAGCGGATCAAGGCCGCGGCTAACCAATTTTGATGCGGGCTTGCTGCAAGCGTTCCCACAGAGCCGGATTGACCTCAGAAAGTGGTGCGCCAATCAAATCCTGAGCCTCGCGCTCACTCGCGGCGAGGTAATCGTCAATCTCAGCCTGATGATCCAGATAGAACGCAATCGCCCCATACACATTAGCTGGTTTTCCAAGAAGCGGATATCGCTCATGGATACGCTCCGGGGAGTCGCCGCGATTGAATGCATACACCACCGAATCCAAAGAAATGCGCGTCCCGGCTACGTAGTAGCCTCCGTTACGCTGCTCGATGTATTCGCTCTGCATGGCCTTGCTCCTGTCTCGATTATAGCGGGGGCCTGGATCAACTACCGGCTCCGCGCCGGATAAGTCAAACCATGTCCAAACGGAAAGAGCGGATCCTTCGAATCGTAAGGGAGGTCCTCAAGCTGAAGCCTTACAGCCTCCATCGATGACGGCATCTCAAACGGCAACTTGCCCGCCGGCGCAAACCGGCCCGTAAGCACGTCCAGCAGCGCCTCATCGCTCACGCCGAAAGTGGCCACCACGCCGGCAGAGGCGCGAGCGAGTTCCGGAATCACCAGCGGGCGATCCAGATGCATTACCGTCACCAGCGGGCATTTCTTTGCCAACTCGAGCAGCGGCGCGGTGACTTCACCCGGCAAAGTCAGCTCAATCGGCTTCGAGCTGCGACCCGCCATAAAGCCCTCCGGGCGCGCACTCACCTTCGCCACGCAGACGTCCGCCTTCTCCGGCTCCGTTGTCGACACATAGCCGTAGCGTGCCGCCACACCCGCATCCAGACCTTGCACGTACATCTTGACGCCAGGACGCAGAGGCAGAACAGCGTCGCGATTTTGCAGCACCACAACCGACTTCCGCTGCGCCTTCATCGCCTCCTGCTCGAATTCCTTTTTCCTGACGGTGCGCTCGGCTTCATCCGGGTTGACGTAAGGATTCTCAAACAACCCAAGCGCAAGATGAATCCGCAGAATCCGGCGGGCCGATTCATCCACGCGCGCCTCCTGCAACTTGCCTTCCTTTACCAACTCGACAATGTAGTTCGGCGTTGCGTCGCCACCCATTCGGTCTACGCCCGCTTCGATCGCCTTCTGGTAGCGCTCCTTAACGCTTAGTTTCTCCACGCCCCAGGGCATCCCGGTGGAAATGCCGGTGTCAGAATTCACCACACCCTGAAAGCCGAGCTTCTCCCGCAATAGCTGCGTAACAATTTCCCGGTTGTAGGACATGCCCACCGCTTCTTTCGTCACACCGCTGGCAACCGCATAGTAAGGCATGATCATAGCTGCACCTTCCTGGATCGCAGTTTTCCACGGCAACAGATGGTATTCAAGGTTGTTGCCTGGATAGACCTGATTCTTGCCGTGGGCAAAGTGGGCATCGAATCCCCCACTGGCAGGTCCCGCTCCAGGAAAGTGCTTCACCACGACAGCGACACTACCCGGCCCCAGGCTCTTCCCCTGAAAGCCACGAATCAGCGCACCCAGCATTTCCGCCGTAAGCTTGGCATCCTCGCCGAGCGTTTCACCGAAGCGATTCCAACGAGGCTCTGTGGCAACGTCTGCCGTCGGATGATAGGCACCACGCAGCCCCACAGAAACATACTCCCGGGCTGCGATTGAGGCGAAATCCTCCACCAGCTTCGCATCGCGCGTAGCGGCCAGCCCCAACGTTCCCGGCCATTGCGAGAAGGCGCCACCCGCTTCCATAATGCCGAAGTTCGCCGCAGCTCCAAGATGATTTCGCGGGTTGGTCACGAAGATCGGCGGAATGCCCAAGCGCGTTCGCTCGGCCGCTTCCTGTACGCCGTTCAGCCAGGTGGCCATCTGACGCGGCGGCAGGTTCGCTCGCACGATGAACTGAGCCAGATGCAGGCGATTCAGTGCCTCGCCCGTCCCGGGAGAGACCAGTTGCAATGGCCCTGGATTGAATGGATTGGTGCCGTAAGTGGACTGCTCGCTCGGGGTGCCGTTCGCGCCAGGCATAAGGGACGGGCCCACCATAAGCCCGGCCTTTTCTTCCAGTGTCATGCGCGACACCAGGTCGTTTGCACGTGCCTCCGGGGAGAGACGCCAATCTTCGTAGGCGTCCAGTTTTCCGTTCTTGTTGAGGTCCTTGAATAGCAGGCCGTCAATGCTGAGGACATTCGCGACGCGGGCACCGATTACTGGTTGCACCGGCCGGGTTTGGGCGAACACGGACAATGCGCAGGCTAATACAAAGACGACTCTAATCAAAGCGATTTCTCCTTCTGGATCAACAGCTAACTAGACTATCAATTGCCCTGAGACAACTTTTGACACACACCCGTCAACGCGTAAAGAAATGGCGTGACATCCCTGGCAGGTAGCGCAATTGATCCACCCACTCAACGGATTCCGACGCTACCCAAACAGCAATGATGGCTTCCGCCGCCTCGCCAATACTTGCAGACTGATTCACCAGAAAAACTCCGGGACTTGCAAGACCCTCAAGTAGGCGCGCTCTAAAGTGATCCACCATTGTGCGCCGGTCATGGGTCACCAAAATCCGCCCTTGCTGAGCTGCAATCTCGAGAACGTCTGGATCGGAAAGGCCAGCAAGCTTGCTGTCGGAAGCGGAAGCGAAATCGATAGCTGGTTCCCTCAAACGCACGGCCTTGACAAGACCATAGTGCAGGTCGGCATCAGCCTGAAAACGAATCAAGGCCGCGAGGCACCTATCGCTACCTTGGCACGCTGCAACCGCTCCCACAGGGCTGGATTTTCTTCAGAGAGCGGAATTGAATTCGCCTCGAACTCGCGCGCAGACTCTTCGAGATACTTGTCGATCTCAGCTTGATGATCAAGGTAGAAAGCGATCGCACCGTAGATCTGGGCAAGCTTCAAAGATGGAAAGCCTTCTTGAATAGCTTCCGGCGACTGCCCTCGGTTGAAAGCATACACAACCGAATCGAGCGAAATTCGCGTCCCAGCTGCATAGTAGCCCCCATTACGCTCTTCAATGTATTCGCTTTGCATAGCTTTTTCCTACTCAGATTATAAAGGAATCAGTCAAGATAGACTGATCGAGTGCAGCTCCGTCACTCTCTCCCCGTACTCCTCTGCCTCCTCACCGCCACCGCCCAACAACCCGCCTTCGATCTCGTAATCGAAAACGGCCTGCTGATCGACGGCACTGGCAGCCCCGGGCGTCAAGCCGATATCGGAATCCGCAACAACCGCATCGCCTCCATCGGTAACCTCAAAGCCACCCCTCGCACCCGCACCATCAACGCCTCAAACCACGTCGTCGCCCCTGGCTTTATCGACATGCACAATCACTCCGACGAAACCATGATCGACGACCCGCGCTGCGAAAGCATGGTCCGCCAGGGCGTCACAACCATGGTGCTAGGCGAAGGCAACTCGGCCGGGCCCATCCCCAAAGGCATCCGCGAGTGGGCCACCATGGGCGAGTACTTTGACTTCATTGCAAAGAAGAAGGTAGCCACCAATATCTGCTCCTACGTCGGCCAAACCCAGATCTGGACCTACGTCAAAGGCAGCGAGCTCAAAGACGCGACGCCAGCCCAGATGGAGAAGATGAAGGCAGAAGTCGCGAAAGCAATGCAGGAAGGCGCAATGGGGCTATCTTCGTCGCTGCTGATGCCGCCATCCAGCCTCATGACCACCCCGCAACTCATCGAACTCGCCAAGGTCGCAAAGCAATACGGTGGAATCTATTCCACACACATCCGCGATGAAGGTGCCGGCGTCTTTCGATCCATCGCCGAAGCCATCGAGATCGGCCGTGGCGCGAATATCCCGGTTGACATCATCCACCTCAAGATCGCAGACCAGAAGTTCTGGGGCCAGATGAAAGAAGTGATCTCGATGATCGATAAAGCCCGCGCATCGGGCCTCGACATCCGCTCCAACGTCTATCCCTACACCGCAGGGCAAAACAATCTGCGCGCCATCATCCCGCCCTGGGCCCACGACGGCGGCAACAAGGCGATGCTCGAGCGCCTGCGCAATCCAGCCAATCGTGAACGACTCAAGAACGAAATCCGCAACGGCCTCCCCAACTGGTACAACCACTACACGGCCACCGGCGGCGGCTGGGACGGCATGCTCCTCGTCTCACTCAAGAGCGAGCGCTTCAAGGCCTTCACTGGTAAACGCATGAGCGATCTCATCCGAGCCCAAAACGGCCAGGATGACGTCGAGGTTCTCTTCGACGTACTGCTAGCCGAAGAAGGCAGCGTTGCCTGCGTTTACTTCCACCACTCCGAGGCCGACATGACCTACGCCATGCGCCAACCCTACACCTCGATTGGCTCCGACGGCGCAGCCATTGCCAACGACGGCCCTGCCATTGCCATGAGCCCCCACCCGCGCTGGTATGGCACCTTCCCGCGCGTGCTCGGCCGCTACGTGCGAGAGCAGAAAGTAATCTCGCTCGAAGAAGCCATCAAGAAGATGACCAGTATGAACGCCGCCAAAATCGGTATCAAAGAACGCGGCCTGCTCAAAGAAGGCTACTGGGCCGACATCACCGTCTTCAACCCCAAAACCGTAGCCGACCGCGCAACATTCGAGAAGCCACACCAGTACCCGGTTGGCATCCCCTACGTGAT
>JAPKYY010000108.1 GCA_026394095.1 Acidobacteriota bacterium
GCCGCCAAGGCCAAGCGCGTAATTTTTCTCTACCAGGCGGGCGGGCCTTCGCATCTTGAAACCTTTGACTCCAAGCCGAAGCTGGCTGAAATGCACGGGAAACCAATGCCCGATAGTTTTACCAAGGGGCAGCAAATTGCCCAGCTTCAGGGTCAGCCGCTGATCTGTTTCGGGCCCCAGCAGAATTTCAAGAAGTTCGGGAAAAATGGCCAGGAGATCTGCGATCTCTTTCCGCGTATCGGCGCCGTTTCTGACGAGATCTGCATCGTGCGATCGATGTGGACCGAGCAAATCAACCACGACCCCGCGCACACGATCATGAACACGGGCTCGATCATCACGGGCCGGCCGAGCATGGGATCCTGGCTTACTTATGGCCTGGGCGCGGAGACGCAAGATCTGCCGGGCTTTGTCGTCATGATGTCGAGCGGGCGTGGTGGGCAGAACCAGCCCATTGCGAACCGGCAGTGGAGTGCTGGTATGCTGCCGTCGAAATTCCAGGGGGTCAAGTTCAACTCTGTTGGCGACCCTGTGCTGTATGTGCGCAATCCTCCCGGTGTGTCCAATGACATGCAGAAGGATTCCATCGACGCAGTGAATCGTCTGAACCAAAAGCAATTTGCGGCCGTTGAAGACCCTGAGATACAAACGCGGATCTCTCAATACGAGATGGCTTTCCGCATGCAGGCGAGCGTGCCTGACCTGGTAGATATGTCGAAGGAGCCAGCGAGCGTACTGGATCTTTATGGAGCCAAGCCTGGTGATGGCAGCTTTGCCAGTAACTGTTTACTCGCCCGGAGACTGGCCGAGCGCGGCGTGCGCTTTATCCAGCTTTATCATCGCGATTGGGATCATCATGGCGGCGTCAAGGACGGCATTGCGGCCAAGGCACAGGAGGTGGATCGCCCGACAGCAGCGCTAATCACGGACCTGAAGCAGCGCGGCATGCTGGATGAAACGCTGGTGGTGTGGGGTGGGGAATTCGGCCGTACCCCGATGTCGCAGGGTGGTGATGGTCGCGACCATCACATCAATGGCTTCTCTTACTTCCTCGCCGGCGGTGGCATCAAGCCGGGGATTACTTATGGTGCTACGGATGACCTTGGATACGCTGCTGTGGAGAACCCTGTGAGCGTGCATGACTTCCATGCCACCATGCTGCACGTGCTTGGCGTCAACCACCTGCGCATGACTGTGAAATATCAGGGCCTTGATGTGCGCCTCACTGGAGTTTCCGGTGAGGTGGTGAAGAATATCCTGGCCTAACGAATGCGTTCATAGCGATAACCGATTTGATCGAGGGCGGCAAAGAGAGCATCGAGGTGCTCGCTGCCCCGTGTCTCGATTGTGGCTTCAATACTGGTGTTGCCGAGGGTTACGCCGTGATAGGCCCGCTCATGGGCAATTGACACTACGTTGACTCGCATGTCGGCGAAGATGCCGGTGATGCCGTGTAGTGCGCCGGGCCGGTCGGGGACAATCACGCGAATTCTGACGAGGCGGCCGTCTTTGACCATGCCGCGCTCGATGATGTGCGACAGGAAGAGCGGATCGATGTTGCCGCCGCAGACTAGCGACACTGTCTTCTTGCCCTTCAGCCTGGTCTTGTTATGAAGCAGGGCTGCTACGGCAGCTGCGCCGGCACCTTCGGCTACGGTCTTTTCGCGTTCGAGCAGGTAGAGAATCGCGCTTGCGATTTCTTCTTCCTCTACGGTGACAACGTCATCGACATACTTTTGCACCAGTGGCAGGGTGAGTGCTCCTGCTTTTCTGACCGCAATGCCGTCGGCGATGGTGCTTGCCGCAGGCAACTGCACCGGCTCATGCTTTTCGAGCGCCGCAATCATGGATGGGACGCGGCTGGTTTGCACACCTACTACCTTGATTTTCGGGTTCGTTTCTTTGATTGCCATAGCGATGCCACCAATCAAACCGCCGCCACCGATGGGAACCAGAATCGCTTCGACAAAAGGATTCTGGCTGAGGATCTCCAGCCCAACAGTACCCTGACCGGCAATGATCGCGAGGTCGTCAAAGGCGTGGATGAACGTGAGCCCGTCTTCAACCGAACGGCGCTTGGCCTCAGCGAGGGCTTCGTCGAAACTCTTGCCGAAGAGGACTACTTCGCCACCGAATCGCTCGGTTGAGTTGATCTTGGTGATGGGTGCATGCTCTGGCATTACAATCACGGCGCGCACGCCGAGGCGGGTGGCATGATAGGCGACACCCTGGGCGTGGTTGCCGGCTGAGGCGCAGATGACGCCTTTGGCGCGGTCTTCCGGCGACATAAGCAGGAGTTTGTTGAGGGCTCCGCGCTCTTTGAAGCTGCCGGTCATGTGCAGGTTTTCGAGCTTGAAGTAGGTGGGGTTGCCTGAGATCGCCGTGAAGGTTTCGGAATACTCGCAGGGGGTGACGGAGATCGTCGGGCGGATGCGGTGGTGCGCGGCCTCGATATCGGTAAGAGTGATCATGCCGTTTTCATTGTGACCTGATTTGCCGTTCTGGCCCAGAAAAACTAATTCCTTAGTTGACCAGATTTGCGAATCCTGCTACTAATTCTTTAAGAGTTCATTATGGCCCGCAAAGAATCTACAGTCCTCACCGAAGCTGAGCTGCGCCTCATGGATGTCCTTTGGGCCCGTGGTGCGAGTACCGTCACCGAAGTTCTCGAAGGGCTGCCGCAAGAGACGCCGCTCGCTTACAACACCGTCCTCACGACGCTGCGCATTCTTGAAGACAAGGGGTATCTGACTCACGAAAAAGAAGGCCGCGCCTTTGTCTACAAGGCCAAAGTGCCACGAGAGAAAGCGCGCCAGAGCGCACTGCGGCTGCTGCTGAGCCGTTTCTTCGACAACTCGGCAGAACAGCTTGTACACAAT
>JAPKYY010000855.1 GCA_026394095.1 Acidobacteriota bacterium
AACTGCAAATAGTTGCGGCCGTTGAGAGGAAGTTCGACGATTCGCTTCTGCTCGACAACGGTTCCAACTGTTGCGTTTTCGGTCTGTAGCGCTGCGGCGGAGGAAGAGACTTCGATGGTCTCGCTCACCTGGCCGAGTTGCATTGCAACGTCAACGCGCAGACTTGCCTGAACTTGGACTTCGATATTGGATTGATTGAAGGTTTTGAAGCCCGCTTTGTCCACTTTCACCGAATAGGTGCCGGGGACGAGTGCAGGAAAACTGTACAGACCCTCGCCATTGGTTGTCGTGGAACGCGATGCGTTCGTTGAAGAATTCTTGATTGTAATGTTAGCGCCAGCAACGGGTGCACCCTGAGGATCGGTTACCGCACCGGAAACGTCACCAAGGGTTTGGCCAAAAACTGAGGCCGAGAAAAGAAGTAGCAACAGGCTAACCTGTGCAAACAACCTAGTTCGCATAATTTTCCTCCTGAAGGAAAGGGTTTTGTAACATTAACCTATCACAATTCTTGATCGGATACATGAATGAAACTTTAGTTCTAAAGCAGGATCGTCACAAATGTTTTGGATCTTTAGCGCACTCGTTTTGAGAGAGAATGGCCTAAACACATGAATCGCGACCGAAAGTTCCCCCTCCGTAGCCAGAACTGGTTTCAGAATCCCGACAATCTCGGCATGACCGCGGTCTACCTTGAGCGCTATGCCAACTACGGCTTGACCCGCGAAGAACTACAGTCAGGGAAACCGATCATCGGTATCGCCCAGACAGGTTCAGATCTCTCGCCCTGCAACCGCATCCATCTCGATCTTGCGGATCGCATCCGCGACGGGATTCGCGATGCCGGTGGGGTCCCCTTCATATTCCCGGTTCACCCGATCTTCGAGAACTGCCGCCGGCCCACTGCAGCGTTGGACCGCAACCTCGCCTATATGGGCCTGGTTGAGATCATGCACGGCTACTTCTTTGATGGTGTCGTTCTCACCACCGGCTGCGACAAGACCACGCCTGCCTGTCTGATGGCGGCCGCAACAGTGAACCTGCCATCGATTGTCCTCAGCGGCGGCCCGATGTTGAACAGCTACTACAAAGGCAAGCTCGCTGGAAGCGGGATGACCGTTTGGGAAGCCCGTCGCATGCATGCGGCAGGCGAGATCGATTACGACCAGTTCATGGACATGGTGATGGCCTCTGCCCCCAGCCCCGGCCACTGCAACACGATGGGTACTGCTTCGTCGATGAACTCCCTGGCTGAAGCCCTTGGCATGAGCCTGCCCGGCTGCGCCGTCATCCCCGCCCCCTATCGCGAACGAACACAAATGGCCTTCCGCACTGGCAGACGCATTGTCGAGATGGTGCGCGAAGACTTGCGGCCTTCTGCAATCATGACCCGCCAGGCCTTTGAGAATGCGATCGTCGTCTGCAGCGCCATCGGCGGCTCCACTAACTGCCCGCCGCACCTGGTCGCTATTGCCCGCCATATGGGCGTCGAACTCAAGACGAAGGACTGGGAAACAGTAGGCCACGAAATCCCGCTGCTGGCCAACGTCCAGCCGGCTGGCGAATACCTTACCGAAAGCTTCCACCTGGCGGGTGGCATCCCTGCCGTTATCGGCGAGCTCATCTGCGCAGGCAAGATCCACGAATCGGCAATGAACGTCTCGGGCGCCACCGTCGGCGATTGCTATCGACACACACGTTCGACCGATCACAAGGTGATCCGAGGCTACGAAAATCCGGTCTCAGAAAAGGCAGGCTTCCTCGTGATGGACGGCAACCTCTTCTCGAGCGCCCTGGTTAAGAGTTCGGTAATCGGCAAGGAATTCCGCAAACTCTTCCTCGAAAACCCCGGTGACGAAAATGCCTTTACCGCCCGCGCCATTGTCTTCGAAGGCCCGGAAGACTATCACGAGAGAATCAACGACGAATCTCTCAACATCGACGAGCGCTGCATCCTGGTGATCCGTGGCTGTGGTCCGGTAGGTTATCCGGGTGCGGCTGAGGTAGTTAACATGCTTCCACCCGACCGGCTCATCAAGATCGGCGTCAACCAGTTGCCCACGCTTGGTGACGGCCGCCAGAGCGGCACCAGCGCGAGCGCCTCAATCCTCAACGTCTCGCCTGAGGCCGCAGTGGGCGGTAACCTCGCGATACTTGAAACGGGCGACACCATCCGCGTAGACTTCAACACTCGACGTGTCGACGTTGTCTTGAGTGATGAAGAGATCGAAGAGCGCAAGAAAAACGTGAAACTGCAAATTGCGCAGACGCAGACACCGTGGCAGGAGTTCTACCGGGCTCACGTGGGGCAACTCGAATTCGGTGGCGTTCTTGAGTTCGCAGTAAAGTACCGCAATCTGGGCGAGATCATACCTCGCCACAATCACTAAATTCAGTCGATACCCAGTGTCAGTTGCACGGCAGACTCAGGGAAGCCTGGCTCTTTGAGCACAGTCGAATCCTTGCGGATGTGCTCGATTTCGAGAAACGAGAAGTCTTCCATCAGCGCTCGGGACAAAAGGTAGCGGCGATGGCATTGGTAGGGGTCTTCTTCAGCGCACATCATGACGGTGGGACGATCTTGCGATTGGCGGATTAGATCGCGCAAGGCAGTCTTGAATCCCTGCGTCTGACGCAACTCCGTGTTGTTCTGAGTACGCCGCCCACCCAGATACTTTCCCGCATAGACGTAGTCGATACCGGCAGCGGCCAGGGACTCTCGCAGAGCATCCTGGTTGAAGTGAGGTGAAAATCGTGAAGAGGGAAACGTACGCACGTCCACAACTTGTGCGATGTTGTGAGCAAGCAGCAATTTCACAAACACTTCGATCGAGTGATTCGAGTGTCCAATCGTAAATAGCGTTTCCATTCCCAATTAGAAAGAGTAGCGAATGATCAGCCTGGCTCGAAAGAGCTTTCTAGCCAATCTCTGCACTGCATTGCTGGCGCAGGTGTTGCCACCCACCGAAAAAGAGGAAAAAGCCAAACGCCTTCCCGATGGAACCCTGCAGAGCGAAGCCATTCTCAAAGAGGAACAAAAGAAGATGCTCGTTGATGCGGCCAACCTGATTCAGTACAGCCAGGACGTGGAAGCAGAGCTGAAAAAGAACGACCACAATATCCTCAGCATCGGCATGCTCAAGAAACTCGAAGAGATAGAAAAGCTAGCCCGCCGCATGCGCGGCAGGCACAATCGCTAAAGCGGCAGGCGCAGAAAATCGCGCGCATTCCCAAAACAAATATTGCGCACCATGTTTCCGATCATGGCCTCATCATTCGGCAGCAGGCCCTTGGCCATATCATTGCCGACAAGATTGCACAGAGTGCGGCGGAAGTACTCGTGACGCGGAAAGCTCATAAAGGATCGCGAATCCGTCAGCATGCCGATGAATCGCGAAAACAGCCCGCAATTGGACAACGCGTTCATCTGCCATTCCATCGCCTCTTTCTGATCCAGAAACCACCAGCCGGAACCAAACTGGATCTTGCCAGCAATCTTGCCGTCCTGGAAGTTGCCAGCCATGGTGGCAAATGTATAGTTCTCGTTCGGGTTCAGGTTGTAGAGCACCATTCGTGGCAACTGGTCTTCCTGATTCAGGCGATCGAGATAGGCAGCCAGCGCATCGCCTTGCGGCGCATCTCCGATCGAATCAAAACCCTTGTCGGCACCGAGTTCACGATAGGCCCTCGAATTGGCGTTACGCCGCGCACCCAGGTGGATCTGCTTCGTCCATCCCCTTGCAGCATCGAGCTTGCCGAAGAAGAGCATCATGAAACTGGCGTAGCGGTCAAACTCATCGGCTGACACTTCCCCGCCCTCGCGAGCCTTGTCAAAGATTGAGGCTGCTTCCTCTTCATCGCAGAAATTGGCAAAGCAGCGATTGAGGCCATGGTCGGAGAGACGGCAACCGATCTCATGAAACGCATCATGGCGCAGTTGGATCGCCTTCAGAAAATCAGCAAAAGAATCGATGCTCACAGCCGAGGTCTCGTAGAGTTTTTCGATCCAGGGCAGAAAAAGATCCGGCCGCTGCACATGCATCGCACCATCAGGTCTAAAGGTGGGAAAAACCTTGGCCGGGCAATCGCTCTTGGCAATGGCAGCATGCCAGCGCAAGTCATCGGCCGGGTCGTCGGTGGTGCAGATGGCCTTCACGCCAAACTTCTTGAGGATCCCCCAGATCCGCATGTCCTCAGAGGCTAGTTGGGCATTGGTCTGATCCCAAATCCTTCGGGCATTGCTTTCGTTGAGCAACTCGTCAATGCCGAAATATCGCTTCAACTCAAGATGGGTCCAGTGATAGAGGGGATTGCGCAAGGTATGCGGCACAGTTGCGGCAAAGGCCTCAAACTTCTCAAACGGTGAGGCATCGCCAGTGCAATGCGACTCTGGAATTCCGTTGGCCCGCATTGCCCTCCACTTGTAGTGATCGCCTTCCAGCCAGATCTCAAAGAGATTGGCAAAGCGACGGTTCTCGGCGATATCCTTTGGCGGCAGATGCGAGTGGTAATCGAGGATCGGCTCTGCTGCCGCGTATTGGTGGTAGAGGTGCTGAGCTTGTTCGGTCTCAAGCAGGAAGTTGTCGTGGATGAAGGACATGAAACCTATATCCTATCCTTCAATGCGGCTTCAGGCCAAGACGCTTCGCCATGATCCGATCAATCCAGCGGGATGGCAGCAGCCTCGGAATCCACCAGTTGAGGATCGATTTGGGTACCAGCGCATAGCGGGTTTTGGGCCGGGCAGCAAGCAGGATCTCAATCAGCAGGTCTGCGCATTGCTCGGGAGCCAGCCCCTCCCTGGCAATCTTCAGCATGGAATCATAGGCCAGCTTCAAAGAATCCGCATAGGGTGTATTGAGATAGGCATCAAACTCAGCCTTGCCCCAAATGGGCGTTCGTATCGCACCAGGCCCCACAACAATCACGTCAATGCCAAAGAGCATGAGTTCGCGCCGCAAGCTTGCAGACATACCCTCAAGCGCGTGCTTTGAAGCAACATAGGCACCAACAAAGGGCGAAGCGAGCTTACCTGAAACCGAACTGATATTGATAATGCGGCCTGGCTTGCCGGTGCGCCCTGGATCGACTCCCAGCAGTGGAGCAAAGGCTTGAGTGACAGCCATCACACCAAACAGATTCACATCAAACTGATGTCGCAATTTCTCCGCCGGGAGATAGAGCAAAGGCCCACTGATGGCGACGCCTGCATTGTTGATCAGGCCATCGAGCCGCCGCTCGCCCAGTGTCTGCTCGACAAGTTTAACGGCAGCATCGATTGCCGCCTCATCGGTAACATCAAAAACCAGAGGCACGAATCGCTCAGGAAACTGCTCCGTCAGCCGCACCGCATCGTCCTGAGTTCTGACCGATCCAAACACTTGAAAGCCGGCCCGCAGCGCGGCATCGAGTGTCGCGAGCCCAATGCCGGTTGATACGCCCGTAATCAGGACTGACTTCATAACAATAGTGCAATGCCCATCACGATCAATACCAATGCGCTCATGATTGGGATCGTTACCGAAAGCGACTTCATTCGATTCATCGAAGGTGCAACAAGTACAGCAGCAAGACCCAACCCGATCAACACCACGGCCAGCCCAATCGAAAAGCTCAACAGCAGAACCAGCCCGTAGAGGCTCTGTCCGCGTGACATCGACAGCAGAAGCAGTGATAGCGCCTCCGGGCAAGGGACGATGCCACCGGAGACTCCCAGAGCCTTGAGGGAAAGACCATGAGGATGATCGCTGCCTCCCCCCATTGGAAGAGCCTCGCTCACCTGCTTCGGCCTCAAGCGTTGATAGAGCAACCAGAATCCGATGCCGGCGATCAACAAGCCACTCGCTTTGTTCAAGAGCGGATGCAGCGCCTGCAAGCCGCAAGGCATCAAAAGCAGAGCCACGCGTACCAGCGAGATAGGCCGCAACAACAGTCTTGCCATGGCCGGGAGTCAGCGCGTGGGCCGCACCTAATACAGCGGCAGAGCCAAGCGAAAAAACTCCGGGAGCCAGCAGCAATTCAGAAAGAGTGCTCATGCCTTGCGGAAAGCTTCTGCCACCTGATCCATCTGTTCAAGCGAGTTATAAATATGTGGAGAGACACGGATGCCGCGAAGCGGCCCGGCCGGGGTGACGCTAAAGGCCATACCCTGCTCTTTGTAAAGCTTTGCATCGAGCACCTGCAAATTCGGCACCGAGGGCAGATCTACCTTCACCACGCCGCAGTACAAGCCTTCTTTGCGATTCGTCCGTAGCTGGGCATTCGAGTTCTTTGCCAGCTGATCCATCAACCTCGTCGTCAATTGCCGAATCCGCGCTTCCACCGCGGGCATTCCTATCATCATCAGGAAGTCGAAAGTAGCGTCGAGGGCAGCAAGGCGTGCATCGTCGCGCTGGCCATAGGCTTCGAGAAAACGCGCTCCGCCCTTGCCGTCTTCGCTATAGCCCACACTGACAATCGAAGGCCAGACGTTCTTCTGCTGGAAGCTGGCAACAAAAAGCACGCCGGCCTCAAGCGGCCCCATCAACCATTTGTGCGAACTGGTGGCATAAGAATCGCAACCAATCTGGCGAAGATCCACAGGCAGCATGCCTCCGCTCTGAGCGCCATCAACATGGCTCCAGATCCCTTTCTCACGAGCCGCCCGGCAAAGCCTGGCCACCGGATAGACCAGCCCGCTGCTGCTGGTAACATGCGTCACGGCCAGCACTTTCGTTTTGGGCCCGAATGCCCCTTCCACCTTCTCGGCCAGTGCGTCACTGGATTCGATCAACTGCGTCGCCGGCACGATCTTCAAAACCAGCCCGAGCCGCCTGGCGTGGTTCTTCCAGGAATCGAGGTTGGAAGGATGGTTGTCCTCCACCAGCACAACCTCATCGCCAGCCTTGAGATTCAAGCCGTGGACGATTGTGTTTGAAGCCTCCGAGGTATTGCGAGTAAACGCAATCTCATCAGCAGTTACTCCAAAAAACTGAGCCGCACGGGCGCGCACCTTCTCGCGTAGCGGACCAAACTTGGCACGATTCTGAAAACTCGGGTCGGCTTCAAAGTCGCGTAGAAAATGTTGGTGCCGGTCCAGCACGGGCAAGGACGCCGGGCAAACGTTTGCTGCGTTCATGTAAACCAGCCCTTCGCGTAGCGGAAACTGCTTTCGCAGCATAGTCCAGAACGCCTCATCGCGAGGAGCGGCAGGATTCACAGACTGGGCAAAGGCCGCCCAAAGAGGGCTGAAGCCGAGGGGAAGTAAATTGCGACGCAACATATCGTGAGAGTATAGCCGAGCAGAGGCCTCAAACTGAAGCCTCTTGACTTGAGCAGGCTTGAAAGTCTATAGTAAAGGTCTTGTTTTTAATAATTTAGCTACTAGTTCTCGTCTCCCAAGGAATTCAGCTCATGATCAAGCTCGACATCATCAACGAAGTGGTTTCGAAAACCGGCATCACCAAAACCAAGGCTGAAATGGCCGTCGAGACGGTGTTTGAAAGCATGAAGCGCGCACTCGGACAAGGGGAGCGCATCGAACTTCGTGGCTTCGGAATCTTCAACGTTCGTCCTCGCAAAACCGGTATTGGCCGCAATCCACGCACTGGCGACGAAGTCGCCATTCCACCCGGCAAAGCTGTGCGCTTCAAGCCCGGCAAAGAACTGCAGACGCTCTAACCCAACCGAGTGATTATCGAAGAACAGCAGCGTCCAAGATACGTTCTTGCCGCAGCCCTGTTACTGATTACCCTCTGGACCACCTGCGCGGCAGGCTCACGCATGGTCTACAACTTCGAGAACAATCTTCCAGCTTTTCGTTTCGAACCGGACGCTCTAGCCCTTTTTGACGCCTTCCTCAACCCCTCCGCTCTGTTCGCCGGCCTTTCTTTCGCACTCCCGCTCATCGTGATTCTCCTGGCCCACGAACTCGGCCACTACTTTGCATGCCAGTATTACCAACTGGATGCGACGCTTCCCTACTTCCTGCCTGTACCGACCTTTATCGGCACCTTTGGAGCCTTCATTCGAATCCGTTCCATCATCTACTCGCGCACCGTCCTCTTTGACGTTGGCATTGCCGGCCCTATAGCCGGGATGGTAGTTCTGCTGCCATTTCTCTTTTTCGGAGTTTGGATGAGTAATGTTTCTCCGGTGGCCGTAGAAGGGGACCTGGTCTTCGGAACCCCGCTCATCATTCGCTTTTTTGAAGCGATCTTCTTTCCGGGGATCCCGGCAGATTCGATCTATCTCCATCCGATGGCGAGAGCCGCATGGGTAGGCGTTTTTGCAACCGCACTCAACCTTTTGCCGATCGGACAACTGGATGGTGGACACATTGTCTATTCGCTGACTGGTGCGGGTTCCAAGCGAATCTCCCTCGTTGCAATTGCCATTCTGATCCCACTCGGCTATTTCTATCCACCCTGGTGGGGCTGGGCGATTGCGCTGTATTTTTTGGGCAGAAGACATCCGCAAATTTATGATGACTCACCCCTAAACTCGCAGCGCCGTGCCTTTGCCGGCCTTGCAGCTCTGATTTTTGTAGTCTGCTTCATGATTGCTCCGTTACGCTATTAATGTCGATGAAGATCTCGGCCGCCATCATCACCTATAACGAAGAACTCAAGATCGCTCGTGCGATCGAAAGTTTGCGCTGCTGTGACGAAATTGTTGTCATCGACAACGGCTCAAACGACCGCACAGTAGAGCTTGCGCAAAACCATGGTGCCCGTGTGATTGAAACGCACTGGCGCGGTTACGCGGCCCAGAAGAATTTTGCCTCAGACTGCTGCGAGAATGACTGGGTCCTCAGCATTGACGCCGACGAGGCTTTGAGCGAAGCCCTGGAGGGCGAGATCTGGCACCTCAAGAAACACGGCGCTCAATTCGACGGCTACACAATGCCCAGGCTTGCCCAATACCTGGGCCGTTGGATCCTGCACTCCGGCTGGTACCCGGATCGCAAGGTGCGTTTATTTGATCGCCGCAAGGCCAAATGGGAGGGTGAATACGTCCATGAAAGCGTGGTAGTTCATGGATCGGTAGGGCACCTCGACACGAATCTTCTGCATTACACATGCGATTCTCTAAGCGAACACCTGCGTACGATGGATCGCTACACAACGCTTGCGGCAGAACAACTGATCGATGACAAGCGGTCGATCACCTGGCGCCACATGGCCATCGATCCGGCCTGGACTTTCTTCAAAAGCTATTTCCTGCAACGTGGCTTTCTCGACGGCCCTGAAGGGCTCGCAATTGCCTATATGGCGGGCATCTACACCTTTCTCAAATACGCCAAAGCAAGGAACATGGCACCGCACCGATGAAAATCCTTCTTGCCGATTCGGGCTGGAAAATGCGGGGCGGCCAATGGCAGACACTCTACCTCGCAGAAGGCTTGCGCGAACAGGGACATAACGTAACTTTGTTGGTGCGGCATGGTTCGCTGCTCTGGGATCTCTGCAATCAATCGCGACTGGAAACCAAAGAGATCGGCCTCACTACGATGCTCACCGCCAGCCGAAATCAGGACATCGTGCATGTCCAGGATTCTCATTCCCACACGCTTGCTGCGCTGGCCAGTACTTGCCCTTTCTTCGTTTCCCGTCGAGTCGCTTTTCCAGTGAAACAGACCTGGGCCTCGCAGAAAAAATACGCCAGAGCCGCAGGCTATCTGGCAGTCTCCCAGGCAGCCGTCCGGGAGCTCAAGCGAGCGAATGTTCCCGCTGAACGCATCCGCGTTGTCTACGACGGAGTACCAGATATCCAGCCCGCCGCATTGCAACCACATATCGCGGGGCTCAAAAGCGAAGACCCAGGCAAACTAAATTCGCTGATGCAGCTAGGCTGCCAGGCAGCATCGGTCGAACTGATCCTTAGCGAGAACCTGTCGGATGCACTCAAGAGCGGCCTGCTTTTCCTGTACCTCAGCGAGAGTGAAGGGCTCGGCTCGGCTGTACTTCTGGCCATGGCAGCCGGTATGCCCATCGTTGCCAGCCGGGTCGGCGGCCTTCCGGAAGCTGTGGACGAAGGCTTTTCTGGCCTCCTCGTGCAAAACAACAAGACCGCCGTATCAAAGGCGATACAGGCAATCCAGCAGGATCGCAACCTTGCGCTCCGGTTCAGCGAGAATGCCCGCCGGCGCTACCTGCAACTCTTCACGCTGGAACACATGGTGACCAACACACTCACTGCCTACAAGGAACTAAATTATGCCTGATACCGTCCTGGTAGCCTCTATTGCCGCACTCTTCGGGCTCTTAATTGGCAGTTTCCTCAATGTCTGCATTTTCCGCCTGCCTCGCGACCTCAGCGTCGTTCACCCCCGGTCCTTCTGTATCGCCTGCGAAAAGCAAATCGCCTGGTATGACAACATCCCGGTCTTGAGCTACCTGATCCTGGGTGCCAAGTGCCGCAATTGCGCTGAGCCTATATCCTGGCGTTATCCAGTTGTTGAACTTCTCACCGGCTTGCTCTTCTACGCCTCGGTCATGCGTTTCGGCGCAACCGCGGATGCGATGAAACTCTGCGTTTTTTGCGCGCTGATTGTCGGGCTCACCTTTATGGATTTTGAAGAACGCATTCTGGCAGATGAATTCACCGTCGGCGGCATGATCTTCGGCTTCCTCTTAAGTTTTTTCGTTCCTTTGCCTGTTTTTATTGGCCATTTCATACTTCCTTCTGGCTGGAAGGAATCCTTCCTCAGCCTTGGAGAAGCCTTGATGGGAGGGCTTTTGCCCGCCTTTGTTCTCTGGGGAATCGGCGAGCTTTATTACCGGATCCGGGGTCGCGAAGGCCTCGGCTTTGGCGACGTAAAGATGATTGCCATGATTGGAGCCTTCTACGGATTGCAAGGCTCACTCGTGACTCTGATTTTCGGCAGCCTTGCCGGCTCGATTCTGGGTCTGCTCTTCATCGCCCTGAGCAAGAAAGACGCAGCATCCTACGAACTTCCCTTCGGCTCTTTCCTAGGCGTAGCAGCTCTGGTACCGCCCTTCTTCTACGTAGAAGCATCCAGCGGCATCGTTGTACCATGGTAGGTTGCAATGAATGATCTCTTCGAGACGCTGAAACCCGGGTCTGAGGAATGGATCCTGGCAAAGAACCTCGATCCTGCGCGCCTGCCGCGACACATTGCCGTCATTATGGATGGGAATGGGCGATGGGCCAAGCAGCGCCATATGCCGCGGATTGCCGGTCACAAGGCTGGCGTCAACAGCGTCCGCGAAATCGTGGAATCTTCAGCACGGCTCGGCATTGAAGCCCTTACTCTCTACGCCTTTTCTACGGAAAACTGGAAGCGGCCTACCCTCGAGGTTCAGGCGCTCTGGCAACTACTGCGGCTCTACCTCCGCTCTGAACTTTCAACCCTGCGAGAAAACAACGTACGCCTCACCGCCATCGGCCGTATCGAAGAACTCCCTGCGTATGTGCAAACCGAATTGGCGCATGTGACCAGTCTGACGGCCGGGAACACTGGCCTTCAACTCAATCTGGCGCTCAACTACAGCGGCCGCACCGAACTCGTTGACGCCGTGCGTGGAATCATCGCTTCCGGCGTACCAGCCGACGCCATCGATGAGGAATTGATCGAGCGGCATCTTTATACAAACGGCCTCCCGGAACCCGACTTGCTAATCCGCACCTCAGGTGAAATGCGCGTCAGCAACTTCCTCCTCTGGCAGATTGCCTACAGTGAATTGGTCGTATCGGCGACACTGTGGCCAGACTTTCGCTGCCGCCATCTGCTTGAAGCCCTAATGGAATACCAGCGCAGAGAACGCCGCTTTGGCGGTGTTGGAGAAGCAGTAACAACTTCGAAGGAACCCGACTCAGTTCCTGTCGGCGTAGCCTCGCGATGAAACGGATCATCACCGCAGCCTGGCTGGTGCCCTTCGGAATATTCAGCATCTTTTTTGCTCCGGCCTGGCTCT
>JAPKYY010000647.1 GCA_026394095.1 Acidobacteriota bacterium
CTTGAGACTCTTCTGGAATTAGACAACAAGAAGTTTCCACCTGCTCAGGCATATGTCGCATTCCTGCGATACCAAGACGAACGACTTGCCTTGGACCAACAAAAAGCCTTTGAAGCGCTACAAAAGCTCAACTTGAATTACGCCCCGTATGGGCACTATGCGCTTGGAATGATTTATGAAGAAGGCAAGATCACTCCGAAGGATGAGGATGCTGCCATGAAACACTTTATCGAGGGTGCTCGAGTGGGAGTGCTGGCGGCGCAGATCAAGCTTGCCAATACGTACTTAAAAAAAGGGGACCGCCAATTGGCGGTCCGCTATTTTAGACTTTGTGGTATCTCGCATGAAGCATGCAACGCTAAAGCAAAGCAGCTTACCAGCGAATCTTATCCGGGAAAAACTCCGCAATGAGTTCCTGGTAATAAGGCTTCACCAGCTTCTCATCGGGCTTGGCATGGCCCTTGGAGTAGAGATCGTAGGGGTTGAACTTCTTGACCCACTCCATCATCGAACGGTCCTTGTCATTCAGGAGATGACCGTAGGCGCCTTCGCGGTGGATCGGATAGCAAGAGTGGTAGCGGATGATGTAGTGCGCTTCCTCAGGCAGGTAATCCTTGATCACGTGATAGAGGTACTCGTCGTGGCCATAGCTCAGGTTCACCTTGTCGAGGCCGCAACCGGGTTCATAAACTCCACACTCGGTCTGATACTCCGGGATTGAGTTGTCCGGGTTCCAGGCGAAGTAGTCGTGAAAGACAATCGACTTGTCCCAGGCGCAGCCGGTTGGGAAGGTGTCGCCAACCACGGCCCACTGGGGCTCGCCGTAGCTGCAGAGAACCTTGCCGCAATCATGGATAAGGCCGGTCAATTGCATCCAGCGGGGATGGCCGTCGGCACGGATCGCTTCAGCCGTCTGCAGGTTGTGCTCAATCTGAGTGAGGTCCGTATCGGGATCGGAATCATCCACAAGGGTGTTGAGGAATTCCATCATTTCCCAGATGCCCTGCTTGCTCTGATTCAGCGACTCATACTGAGCGCGCTTGGCCTTGGCAAAGGCGTGGGTCTGATGCCGGTGGTTCAGCATGTAGAAGTCTTTGACGCCTTGTGGCGAGTCTTCATTGAAGACGCGGAAGTCTTCCTGCTTGCGACCTTCCTGGTAGCGTGAACGGACGTGATCGTCCCATTGATCGATGTTGTCGAGCGGCCCTGCGGAATTCATTACTTTTATTCTAGATCGACCAGCGCCAGATGTTTGCGCCTACGGTAAAGCCCGCACCTACAGTGACAAAAAGAACGTAGTCTCCGTTCTTCAATTTGCCTTGTTCGACAGCATCGCGGGTAGCCAGCGGGATGGTGCCGGCGGTGGTGTTGCCGTATTTGTCGATATTGATGATGACGCGATCTTCGCCCAAGCCCAGGCGTTCGGCAGTGGCCATGATGATGCGCATGTTGGCCTGATGGGGAATCAGCACCTTGATGTCGGACGGCTGGAGGCCAGCTTTGCGGATGACGGCGAGCGAAGCCTCTTCCATCTTGCGGACGGCATACTTGAAGACAGCCTGGCCTTCCTGCTTTACAAAGTGCAGGCGGTGGTCTACCGTTTCATGCGACGAAGGCATGCGGCTGCCGCCGGCAGGCATCTTGAGCGAGTCCCCGCCCGAGCCGTCGATTTCGTTATGGAAGGCTACATAGCCATCGCCTTCTTCGAGAAGAAAGGCTCCGGCACCATCGCCGAAGAGAATGCAGGTGGTGCGGTCTGTATAGTCGATGATGCGCGACATTGTGTCGGCTCCGATTACCAGAACGCGCTTGTGTGTGCCTCCGCGGATCAGGTTGGCCCCTACGGTCAGACCGTAGACAAAAGAGGAGCAGGCCGCACTAATGTCGAAGCCCCAGGCACCGTGAGCGCCGAGACGATTCTGCACAAGGCAGGCCGTCGAGGGGAAGAACATGTCAGGAGTTACAGTCGAGACCAGGATGGCATCGAGGTCGCTCGGATCCATGCCTCGCTGGGCAAGGCAGACCTTGGCAGCTTCATAGGCGAGATCCGAGGTAGCTACCTCAGGAGCAGCAATGTGCCGCGTGTGGATTCCAGTGCGGGAAAGGATCCACTCGTCGTTCGTATCGACCATCTTTTCGAGGTCTTGGTTGGTGAGCACGCCCGGCGGTACGTAGCAGCCGAACGCTGAGATCTTGGCGTTGATCAAGGCAGTGTCTCTTGATATGGTAGCCTGATCCTCGGATGGCGTATCAAAGTGCGATTCTTTTTGAATCAATCGAGGAGATTTACGGGCGGGTTTTTAAGGATTTGCGACCGACACTCGCGACACCCGAAATATTGGTACGGTATTACCGCTTCACCAATCTGACCAGCAACATCCGGCTTATCCAGGGCCGGCTGCTGGTCAAGATCTCTGACCTGCTTGAGGATGCCCCCGCACATGTGCAGGAATCGCTTGCCTACATCCTCTTGTCCAAGCTCTTCCGGCAGCGTCCTCCAAAAGCAATGATGGACACCTACCGGCTTTACCTGTCGAGGCAGGATCTTCGGGGCCGCCTAAATGAAGTCAGACAGGAACGCGGAAAGAAACTGCTGGCTCCAGCGGGGGGAAATCATTTCGATCTCGACTCCATGTTTGAGGCGATCAACAGCAAGTACTTCAACTCTTCGATCGTCAAACCACAGCTGGGATGGAGCATGCAACAAAGCCGCACAATTCTGGGGCACTATGACGCTTCGCACCACGCCATCGCAATCTCGCGACGCCTGGACCGGGCCGAAATTCCGGCATATGTGGTTGAGTATGTGCTTTATCACGAGATGCTCCA
>JAPKYY010000364.1 GCA_026394095.1 Acidobacteriota bacterium
TGAGGTGACGTCTGTAGGCGGCACGGAGTTGAACGACCGTGAGGGCACCTACTGGGCAGGCACAAACGATGCCAACCTGGCTTCGGCACTTTCTTATATCCCTGAAATTCCCTGGAATCAGTCTCAAGCGGGTGTGAGTATTGCTTCCGGCGGTGGAGGCATCAGCAGCTTCTTTCTCAGGCCCGAGTGGCAGAAAGGCCCTGGCGTAGGCAACGAGACGTACCGCAAATCGCCGGACGTGTCGCTGGCTGGGTCAACCTACAACGGTTATGCCGTGATTCAAAGCGGTAATAACTTGATTTTCGGGGGGACGAGCGCGGGCGCGCCAGCCTTTGCCGGGATGCTGGCGCTGATCCTGCAAGCAACAAATCAGACTGGCCTCGGAAACATCAATCGTCTTCTTTACCCGCTGGCTCAGAGCAATCCTGAAGCTTTTCACGATGTGGACCGTGGCAATACGATTCTGGCTTGTGTAGTGGGCACCAAAGATTGTGGCAGCGGGAGAATTGGATTCGAAGCGACACCTGGCTATGACATGGCGACAGGCCTCGGGAGCGTAGATTTCGACCGTTTGCTGGCAGCCTGGCCGAGACAAAAGGCAACGCAATCGCTGGTGACTCTCTCAAGCAGCCGGGCCCCCGTATATGCCGTGAATTCGGCGTGGACCTTTACTCTGACAGTGCAGGAGCATGCCGGGGTGGCTACCACGCTCACCAGCTTCAAGATTGGTGAGATCGACCTCAGCTCGCAGATCAGTAGCTTCCTGGGTGGAAATACCATTGCCGCTGGTGGCAGCATCGGTGGCACACTGGAGACGCGCAATCAGACCGTACCGAAAACAGAAACCGTTGAGATTTCAGGGCGTGACGAGAGTGGCTACACCTGGAAGCAAATCTTGTATATCGAGCTACTCGGCCCGGCACCAACACCGGTGATCAATGGGATTGCCAATGCGGCGTCGTTTGCACAGAGCTTTGCACCCGGCTCGATTTTGAGCGTCTTTGGAACGAATCTGGCAACAGGGACGCAGGCGGCAGCAGTGGTTCCGCTGATCGCCTTTACAGGCGGGGTGACGGCGACTATCGATGGAGTCAACGCGCCTTTTTACTATGTGTCGCCAGGGCAAATCAATTTGCAGATTCCTTACGGCACGGCAGTGGGTACTTCGAGGCTTACGATCAGCTATCCACAGGCAGGGAGTGCAAGCGTGAATGTACCGATCAGTGCCACAGCACCGGGAATCTTTACCGATGGCCAGTTGTTCACCGTGCCTCAGAATCGTTGCGGACGTGGGGAGACTTGCATTCTCTTTATTACGGGGCAGGGTGCAGTGAGTCCGACGGTTGCGACGGGAGCGGCACCGGCACCCAATTTGCCGGTAAGCAGCTTGCCACGACCGGTGGCACCAGTGACAATGACGATAGGCGATGTGCCGGCCGGAATTGTATTTGCCGGGATTCCGTATGGATTGACAGGGGTGACCCAAATCAATTTCACGGTGGCCGCAAATACGCCAGTCGGCACGCAGCGCGTTGTGGTGAAGGTGGGTGCGAATGAAAGTGCTGGTGCCAAAATCGAGGTGTTTTGAAGTGCGTTTTTTGGTTTCGTTGATTTTGATAGGCGTATGTAGTGCGCAGGTCTTTGTTGAGGTGCCGGTGGCCGAAGTGGACCCTCGCGCGCGGGGCCTCAAAAAGAAAGCGGAAGAACCCGGGGCAGCAGCCGAGTATTATCTGCAGCGGCGGGCGCTCGACGGCAAGACGGAGCTGCCGGCGGATCGCTACTTGCAGGTTCGCGAGCAGGTGAAGCGCATGCGCCACGTGTCACTGGCCACGGGCATAGCGACAAATTCGAAGGCAACACAGGCCGAACGTCAGATTTCGCTCGGTGCCTGGAGAGAACTGGGCCCATCGAACATCGCGGGCCGGGCACGAGCGTTGGTTTTTCACCCCACAACACCGGCCACGATGTATGTAGGTGCGGCAGCGGGCGGAGTTTATAAGAGCACCGACGCGGGTTTGAACTGGAAGGCCATTGGCGACATGCTTCCCAACATGGCTGTCAATTCACTCGCCATCGACCCGAGTTCGCCTGACATTCTCTACGCCGGGACGGGTGAGGGCTTTGGCAATATTGATGCCGTGCGCGGGGCTGGGATCTTTAAGACAACAGATGGCGGCCTCACCTGGAAAGCACTGGAGGTAACGCGTAACAACTCTGGCTTCTTCTTTGTGAACAAGCTGGTGGTGAGCCCTGTAAGCCCCAACCGGGTCTATGCAGCAACGAATGTGGGGATCTTTCGTTCTGTAGACGGCGGTGAATCATGGCAGCTTGCGCTCGACCGGAATTCCCCCTTTGATGGCTGTCAGGATCTGGTGCTGCGGCCCGGGGCGACTTCAGATTATCTTTTCGCGGCCTGCGGACGGCGCAGCACGCAGACAACAATTTTTCGCAATACGGCAGCAGAGGGTGATGCAGTTTGGGAAGCAGTATTGACCAATGCCGATATGGCCCGCTCTGTGATTGCGGTGGCGGCGTCAAACCCTTCCATCGTCTACGTTCTGGCTTCGAGCCGGGCGGAAGGGGATTTTCGTGATGGCTTTCTTGCCATTTATCGATCCAACGCTAGTGGCGACAAAGACAGTTGGGAAACGCGGGCGAGCAACAAGGACGAGAACCGGATGAATCTCGGCCTACTCTCGAATCACGTCTCTCTCTACAGCGATGTTTGTGGTGGCGGGCCTTCGACGTTTGCCAATCAGGGCTGGTATGACATTGCTCTGGCAGTAGACCCAACGAACCCGGAGCGCTTGTTCTCGGGTGGCATCGACTTGATGAAGTCTGAAGATGGCGGTTTGAATTGGGGCGTAGCTTCGTTCTGGTGGCCCACCAGAACCAACCCGACTTATGTACATGCCGATCAGCACCTGATCGCATTTCATCCCAAGTATGACGGGACGTCGAATCAGTCTGTCTACTTTCTGAACGATGGAGGACTGTTTCGCACCGATAATCCGGGGGCAGATGTTGGCATGAGGCCAATCGATACCTGCAATACGGCGGGCACGCGGATGCGCTTTGTCAGCCTCTCTCGCGGCATGACCACATCGCAGTTCTATCATGGGCTGCCCTTTCCTGGCGGGGCTGCATTTGCTGGGGGCAAACAGGATAACGGCACCAATCGCGGGAGTTCGGCTCTTGGGGTGGCGGGCTGGCAATCGATCAACGGTGGCGATGGCGGCTATGTTGCGATTGCACCGGACGATCCCAACCGCGTGTACCTGGAAACGACACGATTGTCTCTGCGGCGCTCCATCAATGGTTTGAACTTCATTGCTGCCACCCGTGGCATCACCGAGCCTTCGGCGAACTTTCTCTTCATCACGCCATTTCGGATGGACCCGAACAATTCCCAACGTCTTTACATCGGGGGCCGGTCCTTCTGGAGAACCAACGATGGGGCAGACAACTGGGAGCGAGTGAGCCAGGCGATTCCGGTGGGCAACATCAGTGCGATGGCGATTGCACCGGGTAAAGCGGATCGAGTGATCTTTGGCACCAGCACCGGCAGACTTTACCGGAGCAATACAGCGACCAGGGACAATGCCGAGTCGGAGTGGCCTTTCGAGTTTGTCCGAGCCAACGGCTATATCTCGTGGCTTGAATTTGACCCGAAGAATCAGGACGTCGTCTATGCCACGATCAGCACATTCAACAACAGCAGTGGCGAGGGCCACCTGTTTCGATCCACCGATGGTGGAGCGACTTGGGTGAGGTGGGATGGCACAGGCGACACGGGTCTGCCGGATTTGCCGGCTCACTCGGTAGCCATCGATCCGGCCAATTCTGACAACCTCTACGTGGGCACCGATGCTGGCATTTTTGCCAGCTTTGATGGCGGAAAGACGTGGGCCAAGGAAGACGCTGGATTCGTAAATACGGTGGTGGAGTCGATGAATATCGTTCGTGAGAATGGGGTCTCGACACTTTATGCGTTTACGCATGGGCGTGGCGCCTGGGCGGTAAATCTGGCAGGTGGCGAGGCCATCAGTTGCCGCTTTGAGCTGGAGCCAATTGCGCCGTCGTCGGCGATTGGCGATCTCGCGCGCGTGAGGCTGAATACGGCTGACGAGTGCAGTTGGTCTGTGTTGCCCAACAGCACCTGGGCTCGTGTTTCGCCGACAACGGGCAAGGGCCCGACAGATTTGAACGTGCAGTTTTTGGTGAACGCCAGCACGTTTTCGCGAAGCAGTGATGTGTTGATTGGTGACCGGGCTTTTGTGATTTCACAAAGTGGGGGGCGCACGGTTGCTGGTAATGCCGAAGTGGCGCAAGCTTTTGCTGTCCCGAGCCTGCCTTTTGTGGGCATCACGAATTCGCGTTTGTTTGCGGCACCCAATCCCGCCGGCAGCCCGGTGCATTCGTGTACAGATTCGGTGGATTCCCGCGGGAACTGGTTTCGGCTGACAGCTACATTTACGGGGAAGGTTTATCTGAGCGCCTACACGATAAGCCCGGTCGGAGGCTTCGGTGGTAACGTGATCGCTGCTTATGAAGGCGAGACGGAGCGTGCATGTGAGAAGTCTGCCTCGCAGCCTGAGATGAATCTGGCGGTGGAAGAAGGCAAGACCTATCTGATTCGGGTGTCGGCGATCGGTACAGGGAATCCTGGAGGGACGCAAGTTTTCCTCGCAAGCCGCATAGAATAGCTAGATGCTATCCCGCAGAGAATTTGCCGCTGGCGCACTAGCCACGGCGAGCGCGGCCTCGTTATCAGCCGCAAAGATCAATTCCACTTTTAAGGGCGTCACCATTGGCGCACAGAGCTACAGCTTTCGCGATCGCGACCTCGATGGTGCGATCAAGGCGATGCAGGAGATTGGCCTTGGGTCAGTAGAACTCTTCAGTGGCCATGCCGAGCCGAAGATGAAAGACAGGGCTGAATTGCGCAACTGGCGCGAAACAGTAAGCCTTGATCACTTCAAGGCCATTCGCAAGAAGCTGGACGACGCCGGCATCGAGCTATTCGCCTACAACTACAGCTTTCGTGAAGACTTCACCGACAAGGAAATTGCCCGCGGCTTTGAGTTTGCCAAGGCTCTCGGTGTGAACAAGCTGACGGCTTCTTCGAACATTTCAACTGCCAAGCGCATCGACCCCTTTGCCGCCAAAGCAAAGGTTTATGTCGGGATGCACAATCACTCCAACATCAAGCCGAACGAGTTTGCCACTCCCGATAACTTTGCCGAAGCCATGAAGGGCACCAGCAAATACATCGGGATCAACCTCGACATCGGGCACTTCTGGGCTGCCAACTTTGACCCCACCGAGTACCTCGAGAAGACCGCCGACCGCACGGTTTGCATCCACTTGAAGGATCGCAAAAAGAATCAGGGAGCAAACATGCCCTTTGGTGAAGGCGATACACCGATCAAGGCAGTGCTTGAGCTGATGTCGCGCAAGAAGTACAAGTTCCCGGCCAACATCGAGTATGAGTACAAGGGTGCCGATACGGTGGTTGAGGTACGCAAGTGCCTGGAGCACTGCAAGAAGCTGCTGGCTTAATCAATCCATACAGTCTAGAAGAGCCGCCAGAGAGATTCTGGCGGCTTTTGCATTTTGAAGGAGCGGTACCAGGTGCAGAGCGGATACATGATTGCCAGCAGCACCAGCCAGACTGCGTAGGTGACCTCGAGCGGAGCTGCTTCAGGGAAAAAGGTGAGGCCGATAGCGGCCAAGACGTAGAAGTGCGTTACATAGAAAAAGAGGGGTGACTGGCCCAAGACCATCAGTGGAGACCTTGCGGCAAGAAGTTTTTCCGGTAGCTTCATCAGTGCAGCCAGTAAGAGGAGATCGACGCCAACCGAGATCGTCCAGAAGACCAGCGAGGGAGGGTACTTGACGTTGTTGAAGAACTCGATCCAGCTTGCGTCTCGTGCAGCGACGATGTTGCCCCAACCGCCTGCAGCGCGGAGGGTGATGCCAGTAGAGATCAGCACCACGCCCCAGAGCCAGACGCGGTTGCGGGCTTCAGGGGAGGTCTTCCACCAGTAGCCGAAGTACATTCCAAGCGCTGTTACAGCGAACCACGGGATCACCGGGTAAATCACCAGCAGATGGTTCGAGATGCCCGGGGCGAGCAGGATCGTAAGCC
>JAPKYY010000869.1 GCA_026394095.1 Acidobacteriota bacterium
TTTGAGATCACCGAGAGTGTGTTTGTGGACTCCAATCACCGGACAGCGGCGGGGTTGGGACGGTTGCGTGATGCGGGTGTCAAGATCTGGCTCGATGACTTTGGCGAGGGCTATTCTTCGTTCAAGTATCTTTCGAATTTCCCGGTGGATGGGATCAAGATCTCGGAGTCGTTTGTGAAGAATTGCGTGAGGGACGAGAAATCCAGAGTGATTCTGAAGACGCTGCAGTCGCTGGCGCAGGGTTTGGGTATCGAGATTGTGGTTGAGGGAATAGAAAATCAGGAGCAGTTGGGGTTGTTGCGTGATATGGGATTCGGACTGGTGCAGGGGTATTATCTGTCGCGGCCGCTGGCGGCGAGCGAAATTCCAGAATTGCTAGGGAAGGTATAGCGGTTGCATCTTGCTCATTTTTTAACACTGACGGGGCATTCGGATTTTGCTTCGTTGCACCGATGGTCGGTGGAGTCGTCTGAGGAGTTCTGGCGGGAGTTTCGCCGCTTTGCGGAGTTGCCTCGAGAAGGTGAGGACTTCAACTTTGCGGAGCTGATGCTGCGGCATTGCTCGAGCGCGCCGGCGTTGCTTTACCGGGATGAGGCTGGGTTGGAGTTGACGTGGACGGGTGAAGACCTGAAGCGGGCGGTGGGGGCGTATGCGCGCCTGTTGCGAGGGCGGGGGATTGTGGCGGGGGATCGCATTGCAGCGGTGCTGCCGAACCGGCCAGAGACGATTGCGCTGATGCTGGCGACGGTTTCGATCGGGGCGATCTGGTCTTCGTGTTCGCCCGATTTCGGGGCACAGGGGATCATCGACCGGTTTGCGCAACTGGGGCCGCGTTTGTTGTTTGCTACTGGGGAGTATCAGTTCGGGGGGAAGACTTTTTTGCTTGGGGAGCGCTTAGCCGAGGTGGTTGCGGCGATGCCATCGGTTGAGGCTATGTTTCTTGTGGAGGAGCTTGCGATCGAGGGTGAGGCGGAGCTTGTGTTTGAGCGGCTGCCGGGGGCTCATCCTCTGTTCATCCTGTTTTCGAGCGGGACGACCGGGTTGCCGAAGTGTATTGTTCATTCGGCTGGCGGGACGGTGGTGCAGATTGTGAAAGAGCACATGCTGCATATGGATTTGCATGCTGGTGAGAAACTCTTCTACTACACGACTTGTGGCTGGATGATGTGGAACTGGCTGGCCGTCGGGTTGGTGTCGGGGGCTTGTCTGGTGCTGTATAACGGATCGCCGCTGTACCCGGATGCGGGTGTGCTGTGGAGGATGGCGGAGAAGGATGGGCTTGAGCACTTTGGGACTAGCGCGAAGTATCTGGCTTTGCTTGAGAAGCAGGGGTACAAGCCCGTGGAGCATCACAGGCTGGAGCGATTGCGGCAGATTATTTCTACGGGATCCCCTTTGTTGCCGGCGAGCTTTGATTTTGTCTGGAGAGATGTGAAGCCAGGGGTGCATCTGGCTTCCATATCTGGTGGCACCGATATCATTTCGGGTTTTGTTTTGGGGAACCCGTTGGGTACGGTGACGCG
Organism: Acidobacteriota bacterium; assembly: GCA_026394095.1. Classification (GTDB taxonomy): domain Bacteria; phylum Acidobacteriota; class Terriglobia; order Bryobacterales; family Bryobacteraceae; genus Bryobacter. Next base: position 1,524 of record JAPKYY010000869.1, read on the forward strand.
CGGAGAGATTCAGGTGGCCGGGCTGGGAATGGATGTGCAGATTTGGAATGACGAGGGGAAGAGAATCTGGGACGAGGCAGGAGAGCTTGTTTGTGTGAACCGGTTTCCGTCGATGCCGCTGGGGTTCTGGAACGATGCGACGGGCGAGGCGTATCACAATGCCTATTTTGGGCGTTTCCCGGGGGTGTGGTGCCACGGGGACTGGGCGATGCAGTCGAGTGTGACTGGAGGCTTTACGATCTACGGACGGTCGGATACGACGCTGAATCCGGGTGGGGTGCGGATTGGGACGGCGGAGATATACCGGCAGGTGGAATCGATTGCTGAAGTGGAAGAAGCTGTGGCCGTTGGGCAGCAGTGGCAGGGAGATGTGCGGATTGTTTTGTTTGTGAAGTTGCGAGCTGGAGAGTTATTGACGATTGAGTTGGTGGAGAAGATCCGGCAGACGTTGCGATTGAAGGCAAGCCCACATCATGTGCCTAAGAAGATCCTGGCAGTGGGGGCGATTCCGCGGACGGTGAGCGGGAAGATTTCAGAGGCTGCAGTGCGGGATGCGATTCATGGACGAGTGTCGAAGAATTTGAATGCGCTTGCAAACCCGGAAAGCATAAAG
>JAPKYY010000655.1 GCA_026394095.1 Acidobacteriota bacterium
ATGCGCTGGAGGTGGTGAAGATGGCGCCGAAGGATTTGGAGGCGCTGGATCTGCTGGGGAATCTGTATATGGCGGGGCGGGATTTTCGGGCGGCGGCGGGGCAGTATCGCGCGGCGCTGGCGGTGAATCCGGCTTACGGGCGGGCGCAGTTGGGATTGGGGACGGCGCTGGGGGCGATGAATGATTTTGCTGGGGCTCGGAAGTATTTGTCTCTGGCGGCGAATGGGTTGGATGCGGGGGTGAAGGCGGAGGCGGCGGAGTTGTTGGGAAGTTTGCCGCGATGAGGTTCGGCCCGAAGAGTACAAAAGTACTAAAACTTTATTGAATGCAAAAAGGGGCCTTTTTCGGCGAAAAAAACAAAAGCCTACGCTTTTGTTTGTATGGTCAAAACTTTTCTTCTCACATGTGCCATTGCCCCGATATTGAGCTTCGGTGCATCGATCACCGGAACTGACGGCTACTTGACAAGTCTTCGCGTTGGAGGAAGTGGCAGTTTGAGTAAATCTCTTGTTACTACTCCGAACGGCAATACAGTTCTCTATAACTTCCCGACAGGAAATGGACTCCCGAATAATGGATCGCCAATCACGGTTCCGCCAGGTGGGCTTCCTGGTGGCCCCCCCATTGGGCCGAATCCCATCCCCCCAACATTTGGCGTATCCCGAACTGCAACTTGGGACACGCAAGCATCCGCCAATTTTGGAGTTTTGAAAGCCAGAGTGCAACTGAGCACTGGCACAGGCACTACTGTGACCACTACACCAAGCCTAAGCCTGCTTGGGAACACCTGGGAAGTAGGGGAAGCACTTCAGGCGGATCTGGTTAGTTATTTTGAGGATACCTGGACAGTCAATACGGGCAGCACGGGACAGCTCACGAACCTCATTTTGACGATCGCTTTGACAGGAAGCTTTACGGCGACAACAGCAACGCCAGGAAGCACGTATGGCCAAGTTTACCTCGGAGCATATGGTCCGGCAAATGGCAATTTCGGCGGAACGCTGGTGAATGGACCGGGAACCTACCAGTTCACGGTACCGGTGATCAGCGGCCAAGCAACCGCATTGCGCGTTTTCTTAAATTTGAAGGGATATGCAGGACTTGGGAGCACGATTGATTTGAACTATTTCAATACTGCAGTGCTGTCTAAAGTTGAGGCTGAGCAAAATGGTCAGAAAGTAGATTTTACTGTCCAGACGGAGTCAAACTCCAGCAGCTACGGAAGTGCATTACCAACAGGGAGTGAAGTTCCGGAACCTGGGAGTGCCTTGCTAATGCTAGCTGCTCTTCCAGCCCTCGAGTGGATTCGGCGGCGGCGCTGAGGATTTGCAGACACTACGTGAGGCTCAGGTAGCGTCCGTAGAGATGCGGGATGAGTTCGGAGTTGCTTATGCATTTGAGGAATCAAGTCTTATGAAACTCCGGACTCCCCCGATGTTAGATTGATCTCATGTCGATGTTCGGCTTGTCTGCAATGAAGTGGATGTTGGCTTGGTCAGTATGCTCGGTGGCGTTGGGGCAGGTGGAGGTGCGGTTGGAGGTTCGGGATGAGGCTGGGCAGCCGATTGCTGAAGCGTATGCTTATGCGGAGACCCTGGCCAGATCTTTTGCTTTGAGTGATCGGGATGGCAGGGTGAAGTTCAGCACGAAACGGTCTGCAATTGTCATTCGGAAGGAGGGCTACGAGTCGGTTTTCCTGAAGGTTGGGGAGGGCGGAGACGTTCCGGTTCGAATGAAAAGAATCGGAGACCTACCTGAGGGGAGAAGTTGCGGGAAGGGTGAGAAGCATATCGGATCCGGAAGCGGAAGCCTTTGGCTCAGATTGTGCATGGGAAGGGGTATGCATACAGCCTTGGAGTTCCGTCCGAAATGGATATTGACGAATCGGTCACTTATTTTGAGCGCCAGTTTCAACTTGGCCCGCAGCGATTGATGCATGCCAGGGGGGTAGACGGGAAGGGCCGAAGATGGCGGTATGTGGGTTGGTTGGGGGAGGCTGCTGCATATCACGGGGTGGACGGTGAGGCGGCAGCGATGCTGGACCGGGTGCTCGATGGGGTTTGTGTGGGCTCGGGGTTTTAACTTAGGCGACCTAGGGGCAATGGCATATGCCGTATTATGCCTGCCATTGGTACCAGTACGGCTAAGTGATTGATCTCAAAAGACGTTGTAACAAAGATTACCTCTGGTAAAAGTTTTGAGAATCTTTATACTGAAGGTAGAGCTTCGGCTTCAAATCAAAACTTAAAAGTTAACAATGTCGATTACCCTCCAACTCGCCCCTAAAAAACCCATGAGGCTGGCACGCGTTTTGCTAGCCGATGATGACCCTACCGCCCGACTGACGCTGCAAACCGTTCTTGAGGCTGGTGGATATAAAGTAGACTCTGCTGCCAGTGCGGCTGAGGCCATGCAAAAGCTGGATGCCCAGGAATATTCTCTCGTTCTGACTGGACGGGATATGGGAGCTCCAGACTCCGGCCGCCGCATTGTGGAACATGCCAAAACGATGGATTATCGCCCGGCAACCGCTTTTTTCAACACCGAAAGTGATGAAGTTGCGGGATCGAATGTAGACCGGAAGCCTGTTTTGGTGGCTCCTGAAGATATTCCCGAGTTGCTGGGAATGGTAGCTGACCTGATCAGCCGCCGGGCCAGCATGCAGGTGCGCCGCGAGATGCGGATCGCCGGCTAGTTTTTCTGGAGGCCGATGGCTTCCAAGGCGAAGGTGGCCTCGTTAGAGCCAACACCTTCGATTACCGCGATAGAACCTAAACGATTCTCAAGGCTACGGCTCACGCCGTAGCCTTTTCGTTCGATCAGGGTGGCGTTGTTTGATTCGAGGAGTTTGGTGAGACGGGTCTGGACGAGTTGGATGGCCTGTTCGTCGGTTCCGAAGCCGATGATGGACCCTGTGAGTACCAGACGGTCTGGATCTCCTATCGTGCGCCTGGTGGCGGCCTCACAACGGGCGAGGCCGGAGCCGGTGGCTCGCTGGGCCTGGAGGAGGGTACGAGCGGCGCTCGGGAACTTGGTGGCCATGGCGCGTTCGAGGTTGGAGGGGTTGTCGAGATTGGAGACAAAGCAAGTTACGGCGAGGACTTCACCTTTGAGGCCGTTCATCGACTCTTCGAGAATGGGCTGGACGGCATTTACGTCGCCCGATTCGGCGAGAGGTTTGGTGATCTGGGTGGCGAGCAGCCAGGCTACGCCATTCATGTTGACGGGTTTGCGATCTTCAGCGATGGCTTCAATCTGGACTTGAGCGCCTTCGAGAGGGAGAGCGCCGATTTGCAGGATAGTGAGGGCGGGAAGGGGGAGCTTCCATTCGGAGAACTGCTCGCTGACGATGGCTGAGACGCGGCGGGCGTCGCCTCGGCCGGCTACGAAGGCACGGAGCTTGACGATGGTTGCGCCGCGGGCCTGGCGGCGGAGGGCAGTGAGGGCGTCTTTGGACTGCTGGCTGAGGAGGCCTTTGCTCGTGAGTGGGCTGGTATAGAAAACGAGCCTCGTACTTTCGACCTTTACGGCTGGCGGAGGATCGGGGAGGACCTCGAGGGTCTGCGTGATGGGCTCGATGTCTTTCTTGTTCTTCTTCTTTTGAGCCTCGAGGGGGAGGGTGAAAAAGAGGATCAGAAGGAGAGTGAGTTTAAGCGCGGATGCCAAGTTTCAAAACCTCT
>JAPKYY010000138.1 GCA_026394095.1 Acidobacteriota bacterium
GCTGTAATAGTATTCGCTCTTCAGATTGAAGCTGTCCATGTAGTCGAAACCACCGGCGCTACGTTCGCTATCGTCATCAGAGAAGTTTTGCGCCACGGTGTAGAAACCCTGGAACTGCAACTTCTTGGTGCGGTACTGCGCCTGGAAGGTAACTGCACGATACATCGAACGAGCCGAAGACTCGCGGATGGTGAGAGCGCCAACCGTTGGGACGGGGCGGAGGATACCGCCGCCGACGATGCCGTAATCCGGACGCAGGCTCTGATCGCCGGTGCGCAGCGTGGGAGAAGGCAGGTTGTAGTCGCGATTGCGATTCAGGTGAACCGTGTTGACGTAATTGAATTGGATACCGGCAGTGAAGTTCTTGAACCATTCGGTTTCTGTACCGAGGCCCATCTGGAAGGAGCGCGGGTTCTGGAACTTGGGGGCTACCGTGGTGAAACCAGCGCCGACATAAGGGTCGCGCGCAGTAGCACCAACCGAGATGGCCGCAGCACGCTGAACCACATCGAGTGGGATGGTGGGCAGTGCGCTGAGGGGAGTGCGGTTGAGATCCACACCGGCTTCGAGGAAGCTCTGATAGACGGTCTTTACAGTTCCAGGTCCACCGACAGCGAGCGAGACGTCGCCCGGAGGAATGCGGAAGTTATTGGTGGGGCCGGAGAAGGTGATGAGCGGAGTGGCGGCGTAGAAGATGCCGGTATGGCCGCGGACGACAGTGCGGAAGCGGTCAGTGATCGGGGTCCAGGCGAAGCCGAAGCGGGGCGCTACCTGCTTCATCGTGTTGTCGATCTTGCGTGGGCTGGCAATGTTGCCGATCGGGAAGCGGACACCTTCAATGCGGTTGAGCACTGTTGTGTTGTTTGCTTCGACAGCCGGGTTGATCTGGCCTTCCCAACGGAGACCGAAATCGAGGGTCAGCTTCTTGGTGGCGCGGTAGCTATCTTGAACGAAGGCTGCAATCTGCTTGGCAGAGAAATCAGCCAGCAGGTTGCCAATCTGGCGGGAGTAGGTAACGTTCGCATTGTCGAAACGGTTGCCGCCGTTGGCACCGTTACCACCGACGATATCGAGAACAGCAGCGGGAACACCGTTGACCTGGAAGTTTCCAAACTGGTTGAAGCCGAAGGACTGAGAGGTTGGAAGGAAGCTGAAATCAAAACCAGCCTTGATGCTGTGCTTGCTCTTGAGAACGGTGACAGAGTCGGTAAACTGCCAGCGGTTGTCTTGCTGCACGGTTGGCAGGAAGTTGCGCGCACCAAAGGCTGTGACGTTCTGCAGGTTCACGCCAGGGTTGGTTGAATTGGCGGTGCGGGGCCGTTCTTCGTAAGAGCCGGAGAACTTCAAGTCGTTCACGATTGAGGGCGAGAAGATGTGGGTGTACTGCATCGTACCGTTGTGGATACGGTCGAGCTCGTTGCCTTCATTTTCAATCGAGTTGTTGGTGATCGGGTTGACTGCGGCACCCACGGTGACGGCGTTGTTTTCGACCGAATCGCTGAAGCTGTAACGCATGGTGAGCCGATGGCCACCAGCGAAGGAATAGTCACCCTTGGCCGTAACGGCGGTAGCCCGGTTGGTTTGCTGGAAGGGCTTTTCAAAGCTGCGGATCAGCGATATGGCTTCCGTATTGCGAGCAGTAACGGGTACGCCGATGATCGAAGGAATTACTACCTGGCGGGGCGTGGTGGATTTCTGGCTTTCTGCTGCAACAAACCAGAAGAGCTTGTTCTTCTTGATCGGGCCGCCGATGCTGCCGCCGAATTGCTGGAGAGTTTCCGAGGGTCGGATCAAAACAACAGGATTGAATTCGCTAAGAGCACGATGGCGGAGCTGGTAGAAGCCGTCGCCGTGCAAGGCGTTGGTGCCGGACTTGGTGATCGTGTTCATCACGCCACCGGTAGAACGGCCGTATTCGGCGGAGTAGCCGGTTGCAAGAACCTGGAATTCAGCGATGGCGCTCTGTGGGACGGTGATGATGCTGGTGGAGCGTTCGCCGCCGCGGATACCGCCGAAGAAGGGCTGATTGTAGTCGGCTCGAAGTCCTGGAAGCGACGGCCGTTGATCGGCAGGTTGGTAATCGCGATGCTGTTAACAAGAGCGCTTGCAACTGGTACTGCGTCCTGAAGCAGCGTTTCGCCAACGTCGACGCTGGTGCTGGTGGACTGCACACTCATCTGAATATTGACGGTGATGGCGGAGCCGACGTTGAGCACAAGGCCGCTGATTTTCTTTTCGGCGAAGCCTGAGGTGTTAGCGGTGATTTCGTAGGTGCCTGGGTCCATCAAAACAGCGCGATAGCTGCCATCAGAGGTGGAAGTGAGTTCACGGGTAAGGCCCGTGCCAACATTCTTGAGAACCAGCTTGGCTCCTGCGATTACGGCCGCGTTGGGATCAGTGACGGTGCCGATGATCTGGCCTTTGTTGGCGTCCGCTTGTCCAAAGAGGAAGGATAGCGAGCACACCAGAAGGGTTGCGAGTCGAAGGGTGTGTTTCATAAAAATTTTTCTTTCAGAAGAGACCTGACGGGGGATAATTTCAGATTAGCCCAATTGGGTTTCGATTACATGAAGATTTGTACTGCTTCCAAAGCAGGCCGAATCATAGTAATCTTGATAGGGAATAACCACAATGCAAACGCAAACTTCAGTCGCAGCTCAGTTTGACCAGACGGTCCATGCTGACCTCACCTTATTTCGGTCTCAGGTCAACGATTTTTTAGCTGGCAAATACACTGACGATGAATTTCGCGCCATACGATTGAGGCGCGGTGTTTATGGCCAGCGGCAGGCTGGGGTGCAGATGATTCGCACGAAAGTTCCCGGTGGGCTATCGACGGCTGAGCAGATGGAGCAGTTGGCGGACATTGCCGACAAATATGCGGCAGGCAAGGGACATCTGACGACGCGTCAGAATATGCAGTTCCACTTTGTACCGCTGGCAGTGGTTCCCGATTTGCTCGAGGAATTGTCACGAGTAAGACTGACGACGCGTGAAGCCTGCTACAACACGGTTCGCAATGTTACCGGTTGCGCCCTGGCCGGAATTTCGATCGACGAAGTTTTTGATATCTCGCCTTACTTGCGCCAGGCGGCGTTCGCATTCCTGCATCAGGAATTGACCGACAATCTGCCCCGTAAGTTCAAGATTAGTTTTTGCGGCTGCAAGCAGGATTGTGCCGTTGGCGGCATCCACGATATGGGCTTTCACGCTCGAATCAAGGACGGCCAGCGCGGCTTCAAGATTGTGGCAGCTGGTGGTCTTGGACCAGTGCCCAGTGAGGCGCAGGTACTGGACGAGTTTTTGCCGGTGGAACGCCTCGTCAATCGCTGTGAAGCGGTGATTCGCGTTTTCGCCAAATACGGCAATCGCAAGAACAAGCACAAGGCACGATTGAAGTTTATTGTGCGTGAGCGCTCATGGGATTGGTTTAAGGAACAGGTAGAGCTGGAATACGCTGATATTTTGGCTAATGGCGGAATCGCAGCTCCCGAAGAGGTACCAGAGGGATTTGGCGCATATTCTGCAGCACCACGTCAACTGGGCCGCGAACAATTGCTGCCAGTGCTACCGGATCTGCCTGCCGACTACGAGCGCTGGCTTCGCACCAATGTAAAGCCGCAGCGCCAGACTGGCAATGTCGTTCTCACAGTGAAGGTGCCTCAGGGCAACATGACTTCGCAGCAGATGCGTGCAGTGGCTCAGATCGCACGTGCGGCCGGCGACGGCCTGGTTCGGATCACGATTGACCAGAATCTGAACATTGCCTGGGTGCAGCAGAACCGTTTGCGCGAAGTCTATGCCATTCTGCAGCAGGCCAAGCTGGCTGAAGCAGGTGCGGACGAGATCGACGATATCGTTACCTGCCCGGGTGCCTGGAGTTGCAACCTTGGGATTACCAAGACGATGAGTCTTGGCGAAGCCCTTCGTGAAACGGTAGGGAACCACCCGGATGCACTTGTTCGGAAACTTCACATCAAAGCCAGCGGCTGCCCGAATTCCTGCGGCCAGCATTGGCTGGGAGACCTCGGCTTCTTTGGCAACATGCGCAAAGTGAATGGACGGGAGATCCCGTACTATCAGATGCTGCTCGGAGGCGGAGTCGACCGGGAGGGCATGCTCAAGTATGGATTCACGATCCAGAGTCTGCCAGCAAAGTCTGCACCTGTAGCTGTAAAGCGGGTGCTCGACCATTACATCGCCAATCGCCAACAGGATGAGACCTTCCGTGAATACGTGATGCGATTCAAGGTGGAAACATTCAGGACGCTGACAGCGGATCTGGTGAAGCCAATGGAGATCGACCCTGACCTCTACATGGATTGGGGTGATACAGAACAGTTCAGCCTGCAACTGGGCCGCGCTGAGTGTGCTGTTTAGAAGTCTAGACCTTTCCCTTAAGCTTTGAAGCGGTGGCCGAGGTGTTCATCTTCGGCTGATCGTTTGTCACGGCCGCAGCCAGAGCACCTAGCTGCACCGGCACACTCGTGTCGATCATCTCGAACATGGTCCCGATAGGAAGACCTTCCGCTTCTTTCGTAAAGGTGAGTTCACGCTCTACTGCGTCAAATTCAATCCGGAGGCAATCGCCATCTTCAATCTGATCGGTTGCGAGCAGATTCGACAAGGGCTGGACCAGCAGTCGCTCCATGCTGCGTTTGAGGTGACGAGCGCCGTAGCGAGGATCGACACCCTGCTCAAGCAGAAAAGTCTTGGCTTCGTCAGCAACGGCAAAGACAAATTTCTTCTGATTGGCGCCGGCGAGTAAACGCTGCTGGAAGATCGCCAGCTCAATATCGAGGATTCGGCGCAAGTCTTTATCGGCCAGGCTCTTGAAGACGACAATCTTGTCGAGCCGGTTCATAAACTCGGGTGTGAATTTCTTGCGCGCAGCCTCGACGCCAGTCTTGCTCTGCTTCTCACTTCGCCGCTCGATTTCTTCAGCCGCCAGTGTCTCTTTGCCGAGCGAACGGGCAAATCCCATTTTGGGGCTCCCGATCTGGCTCATCTCGGCTGCACCCAGATTGCTGGTCATAAAGATCATGGCTCGAGAAAAATCGACTTTGCGGTTGTCTCCGAGAGTGAGCACTCCCTTGTCCAGAATCCCGAGCAGTAAGTTCCAGAGAGCGTCACTGGCCTTTTCGATTTCGTCGAAAAGTACAAAGCTCAACTTTACGTCGTCATTCCAATACTGGTTCAACATCTCCTGGCTCAAGAGGGGATGAGTTTCGCGGTGCCCCAGGTATCCAGGGGGGCTCCCAATCAGCTTGGCAATTTCGTGGCTGTGCTGAAATTCAGCGCAGTCAATCTTCACAACTGGACTCGGCCGGCGTAGCAAACACTCGGCGGCAGCCTCCACCAAGCGCGTCTTGCCCGTCCCGGTTGGCCCCAGAAAGAGGAAACTTCCGATCGGCCGCCCCGGAGAACTCAAGCCCGTCGTATACATCTGGAACATGTTCACGATCTGACCGATCGCGTCGTCCTGGCCGGCAATCAACTGGCGCAGTCGATATTCAAGATAGGAAGCATCTTTGCCGGTACGTTTGGGGTCAAGAGTTGTCCGCATACGTTTCGGCTCCATGCTCAGTCCAAGTATCCGGCGGCCATAATCTAGTGGGTGCAGCGTCACGTCTTTTTTACTTGCACTTTCGCTGCCACTTTCAACTCGCCATGCCGGACTCGATTTAAGACGCAAATCATCATTCCTCTCTTGTTATTCGGCCTGACCCCGGGAATCTTTAGGACATCAACCTTATACTGGAGGAAATGCCGGACATGAGCTTGTTCTGGTTGCGAATAGCCGCGATTTTGTACGCTGCCGGGTTGATTCGCACCCTTTGGACCTTCCTCAAAAATCGCAATTCGGATGAACAGACTACTCCTGGAGTGGCCATCATGGGCAGCTTCGCCGTCGGAAGCGTGCTCCATCTGGTTTCCATCGTGGAACGTTCTGTTTCAGTTGGACACCTGCCGGTAGACAATTTCTTCGAGTCCGTTAGCCTCTTTGCATTCCTTCTGGGGCTGCTCTATCTCTTTGTGCACTGGCGCTACAGCTTCTCTTCGCTGGGGGTATTGCTCTTTCCTGTGGTGAGCCTGCTCGCCTGGGTTGCCTCGACCGAAAGTCCCATCACTCCGTGGGCGAACCCGCGAGTAAGAAGCGCCTGGCTGATTGTGCACGTCTCGCTCATTCTTTTCGGGATTGCCAGCGTCTGCATCACGGCCGGTGCATCGCTTTTTTATCTGATACAGGAACGCAAACTGAAGCGTAAGGATCTGGCTGGAGCCTCCCGTCTGCCTGCCCTCAACATCCTCGACACGATGATCAACCGGGCGATGGGCCTTGGCTTCGTCTTCACTACGCTTGGTGTCATCGCGGGAGCCTCCTGGGCCTACGTGGAGAGTGGCACTCGTTGGATGAGTAACGCAAATGTACAACTGGCGATCTTCACCTGGTTTTTTTATCTGACCATGATCTTTCTGCGCACCAGTCAAGGCTGGCGTGGGCGCAAGACTGCGTTTATGGCGCTCGGTTTGTTAGGCTTTTCCGCCCTTACCTGGGCGACGCACGTTGGGCTGAGGACGACCCTGGAACGATGAGCCGCATAGCTATCTGCGGACTCAGCCACCGCACCGCACCTGTTGAAGTTCGCGAGAAAATGGCGCTGCCGGCACCTTCAATTCCAGCGGCCCTAACGGAGTTGAACCTTCAGGCAGGCGTGAGGGAAAGCCTGATTCTTTCTACATGCAACCGGGTGGAAGTGGCCTTGGCGCTGGAAGATTCCGCCAGCCTTAACGACGCGCTTGCGCACTTTCTCGATAAACAGAGCAACCTCAAGCTGGCGAGTGTAGATCAATACCTGTACAAACTCGAAGGCCGCGATGCAGTGCGTCATCTCTTCCGGGTGGCCTCGAGTCTGGATTCGATGGTGGTTGGCGAGCCGCAGATTCTCGGGCAACTCAAAGACGCCTATTCTTTGGCCAAAGAGATGGGCACGGTTAGCAGCCATCTGGATCAGTTGGTTACCCGCGCCTTTCATGTGGCCAAGCGGGTTCGCTCAGAAACAGAAATCGGCGAGAGCGCCGTTAGCGTCAGCTATGCTGCAGTGGAACTTGCCCGCGAGATCTTTGGCAACCTGGCCGGCAGCAAAGTGATGCTGATTGGTGCAGGCAAGATGAGCGAGTTGGCAGCGCGCCATTTGCGCAATCAGGGTGCCAAGCAGATCTACGTCACCAACCGAACCTACGACCGCGCCGTCGACCTCTGACATGAAGCTGGTGATGAAGGCTCGCCGGAACAAGCCGGTTTTCATTGTTGATATCGCTGTGCCCCGTAATGTCGAACCCTCTGTCAATGAGATCGACAACGTCTTTCTCTATGACATCGATGACCTTCAGAAGGTAGTGGACCGGAACGTCCGTGGGCGTGAAGCTGCGGCAGAGCACGCCGCGCGAATCATCGAAGAAGAAGTGCACTGGCTTGAGAGCCGGATGAAAGAGCGTGAAGTCTCACCCGCCATCGTCAGCCTGCAGGGCAAGCTCGAAGAGGTGCGCGCGGCAGAGCTGGAACGCTTCCGCACCAAGCTGGGCCCGCTCAGCGCAACTCAGGAAGAAGCGCTCGAGGCGCTCACGCGGGGAATCATCAACAAGATCGCGCATGGTGCGATCTCAGAGTTGCGCAGGCAAGGCGCACAGGGAGACCCAACGGTCTCGATCGAGATGATTCGCCGCATTTTCCGTCTGGAGTCCAATACATGATCACAATCGGATCGCGCGGCTCGATGCTTGCGCTCTGGCAGGCCAACCACGTGCAGGCGCTGCTGCACACACGCGGAATCGAAGCCCGCATCGAAGTCATTCACACTACGGGCGACAAGATCACCGACGTTCCATTGGCCAAACTGGGCGCACAAACCTCTACCAAGGGTCTCTTCACCAAAGAGCTTGAAGACGCACTGCTGGACGGCCGCATCGACATCGCCGTACATAGCCTGAAGGATATGCCCACAGAATTACCGGAAGGGCTTGAACTGGTTGCCGTGCCTGAGAGAGAAGATCCATTTGATGCCATCATTGGCAGCACTCTCGAAGACCTTCCACACGGCGCTCGCGTTGGAACCAGTGCTCTTCGGCGGCAGGCACAGCTTAAGGTGCTTCGTCCGGATCTCGATATCCAATCGATCCGCGGCAATCTGGATACAAGGTTGCGCAAGCTGGATGAAGGCCAATACCAGGCGATCGTGATTTGATGCCTCCAGAATCTGCCCCGCTGTGGGACAGGGTGCCCTCGCGATCGAGGCGCGGGCAGGGGACATGACAGTGAGTATGCTCACGCATGAACCTACGCTTCGGGCTGTCACCGCAGAGCGATCCTGTTTGCGAGAGTTCGGCGGCGGCTGCCAAATTCCGATGGGTGCATTTGCCACAATCGACGGAGACCGTATCCATTTGGAATCGGTGGTTGCATCCCCCGATGGCGGGCGGGTGATTCGTTTCGCCGCCGACGGTACTGACCCGGAAGCGCTTGGCAAGACCGTGGCCGACGGCCTCAAGGCCGGGGGCGCACACGAGGTGCTGGGGTGAAAGTCTACCTGGTAGGCAGCGGACCGGGCGACCCGGAGCTGCTTACGGTCAAAGCCAGGCGTTTGCTTGAGACGGCAGACGTTGTGCTCTACGACCACCTCTCGAGCCCCGAGGCGCTGCGTCTGGCGATCAAAGCCGAGCTCATCTATGTAGGCAAAGTTCGTGACAACCACACCGTGCCGCAAGAAGAGATCGGAGAGATCCTGATCGCACAGTGGAAATCCGGAAAGCGTGTTGTGCGCCTGAAAGGCGGCGACCCATACATCTTCGGGCGCGGCGGTGAAGAGTGCGAAGCACTGGCCGATGCAGGTGTACCGTTTGAGGTGGTGCCTGGAATCTCGTCTGCTGTAGGGGCATCGGCCTACGCCGGCATTCCGCTGACGCATCGCGACTATGCCAGTTGCGTAGCCTTCGTCACCGGTCACCATCCCGATGCCATCGACTGGCATAAAGTGGCCCAGGTCGACACCATCGCAATCTTCATGGGAGCTTTTCACTTTCCAGAGCTGGCCGCCGCACTGATTGCAGCCGGTCGCGCCGCAGATACACCGGCAGCTGCCGTTACCTGGGCAACGAGGCCTGAACAGAATACGGTAGTGGGGACGATTGCTTCACTGGCCGAGGCGAAGATCCAGGCACCGGCAATGATTTACATCGGCGGGGTAGCGCAACTTGGCACACACCTGAACTGGCACGAGCGGCTGCCACTTCATGGTCTGAAGGTCGCTATCACGAGGGCTAGCAAGTCGGCTCCAGAGATGGCGTTGCAACTGTGTTCGCTTGGTGCACAAGTGCTTGAGTATCCAACGATTGAGATTGCACCACCGGTCAGCTTTGACACTCTGGATCGGGCGATTGCTGAGCTGGAAGTTTACGACTGGCTTATCTTTACCAGCGCCAATGCCGTTGAGACATTCGCAAACCGGCTGGCTGCCTCCAGCAGAGACCTTCGTGGCCTGCGTGCAAAGCTCTGTGCAATCGGGCCTGCCACACGCAAGGCAGTCGAGAAGATGCACCTCAAGGTGGATGTTGTGCCTAAAGAGTATGTCGCCGAGAGCCTGGTTGCGGCCTTGCACGGCCATGAAATGAACGGGAAACGAATTTTGATTCCTCGTGCTGCTGTTGCTCGTGATACCGTGCCTGAAGCTCTCAGGGCCTTGGGCGCAACGGTTGAGATCGCAGAGGCGTATCGCACAATTGTGCCCGAATCAGGAGCAGCTCCGGCCGCAGACTGGATCACCTTCACTAGCTCGTCGACGGTCAAGAATTTCATAGCGCTCAACGAGCCAGGTGCCATCCATCGCTACAAGACTGCTTCGATTGGCCCCATCACAAGCGAGACCTTGAGAATGCATGGCGTGGAACCAACCATTGAAGCGAATCCACACACTACAGAAGGACTGATTGATGCCATCCTCCGACATCACAATTCGCCTCGCTGAGCTGCAGGATGCACCGGCCTTTGTGAGCTTCAACGAAGCGATGGCCTGGGAGACAGAGCAATTGCAGCTCGATCCGGCCAAGCTGCTGGAAGGGGTGGAGGGTCTTTTCGCCAGGCCGCAATACGGCTTCTACGTCGTGGCCGAAGTAGGCGGAGAAATCGCAGGCGGCCTCATGATCACCTACGAATGGAGTGACTGGCGCAACAAGGTCTTCTGGTGGATCCAGAGTGTTTATGTCAAGCCGGAATTCCGTGGACAGGGCGTCTACCGCAGTCTCTATGAAGGCGTAAAGAGAATGGCAAAAACAAGCGACTGTTGCGGCTTCCGGCTTTATGTCGAAAACACAAACGAAGCGGCGCAGGCGGTCTACAAGAAGCTAGGGATGGACCAAAGCCATTACCTGATGTTTGAAGATCAACAGCTTTAGCGGATCTCAAAGACTGGCGCGCCGAGCACTTCAAAGCGCGGAGTTACACCAAGCCCCGGTGCCATAGATGCTGCAAGGCGGCCATTTTGCCTCTGCGGCGCACCTTCGGCATTGCTCACCGTCACATAGCTGTTGAAGTCCGTGGCAGTAAAGAGCAATTCCGGTGGAGTGCTGTGCGCCAGATGAGCAATGGCCGAGGTAATGATGTCGCCACCCCAGGTGTCCTCAATCGTCATCGCGATACCGAGCGAGACACAGAGATCGCGAATCTGCCGCGCCTTGGTGAGCCCGCCCACTTTCGAGATCTTGAGGTTGATCACGTCCATCGCCTGATCGGATACTCCACGCAGCACCATCGCCAGATCATCAATCACTTCATCGAGCACAAAGGGGCGGTCTGTGTGCCGTCTCACGGCCAGGCATTCTTCGTAAGACATGCAGGGCTGCTCAATGTAGACATCTACATCACGGACAGCATGAGCGATCCGGACGGCTTCATGCTGGCGCCAGCCGGTGTTGGCATCAGCAACGAGAACGTCGCCAGTCTGCATCTCGGCAGCGACGGCGTGGATGCGCTGGATATCGACGTCGGGTTGGCCACCTACCTTCAACTGAAACTTTGTATAGCCTTGCGCCCGGTAGCCGGCGACATTGGATGCCATGCGCTCGGGTGTGTCCTGCGAGATGGCGCGATAGAGGGGGAAATCAGCACCATTGCGCCCGCCCAGAAGAGTGACAACAGGCTGGTTGGCAACTTTCCCCAAAATGTCCCAGCAGGCCATATCGATAGCGGACTTCACATAAGGGTGACCACGCATCAACTGATCCATACGGCGGTTCAGCTTGCCGAGTTCTGTCGGATCCTGGCCGATCAGGCCCGGAGCCAACTCGGCGAGTCCGGTACGGGCACCATTTGCATACGCAGCAAGATAGGCTGGCCCAAGGGGACAGACCTCACCGTAGCCCACCACGCCTGCATCTGTTGAAACTGCAACCACTGTCGAATCGAAAACGTCTACCGAGTTACCACCAGACCATTTGTAGCTTCCTTCATGAAGCGGGAGTTCGACTCGATATGCGGCAATGCTTGTGATTTTCATAGGTTGAAGAAACAGTATATGGTTGCACGGACTTCAGTGTCTGGACCGATACGCTGAATACGCGATTAGAATAAAGATCTAAGGAGCAGGATCATGAAAAGAATTTTGGTTGCCGTTTGGGTAGTGGGATGCGCCGGTGCCTGGGGACAGCAGGTAACGGATCGCCGTTCGGCCGAGATCCGCGGCGGCGGTGGAGAAGGCAAATGCACGATCGAGGTTGAAGTCGACGATGTCGCCGAGATCGAAATCAACGGGTCAAACGCCATAATTCGCACAATCAACGGAAGCCCTGCTTCTTTTCGTAGATTCCAGTGCAATCAGGCAATGCCCAATCGGCCTGCCGGGTTCCGCTTTAAAGGCATTGACGGCCGTGGCCGGCAGGAACTGATTCGTTCGGCAGATAACGGCGGCCGTGCGATTATCCGCATCGAAGACAGCAAAGGAGGCCGCGAAGGCTATACCTTCGATATTTTCTGGAGTGGCAGTGGCGGCGGCTTTGGTGGCGGTAACGGCGGTGGAATCTTTGGAGGCAATAACGGCGGCGGGTATAACAACGGTGGTGGATACAACAACGGTGGCGGGTACAACAACGGAAACAGCGGCGGATGGAATAACGGCTGGGGTAACGGCGGTGGTTGGAACAATAGCGGAAATTTCAACTTTGAAGGTGGCAACCGTGGCAGTGGAACTTACCGGGACCGCAATGGCGACAGACGCCGCCTGGACCGGGTTCGAGTCACGATCAGCCGCTCGGGGGACGTAATGGTTGAGTTCCAGGGAGAAAGAGGCCGCATGGAATTCAGTGGCCCCGTTGATCGCCGTCAGGGTCGACGTATTTTTTCAAACGTGCGCAATAGCGAAATGACGGGATTGATGGAAATCGAAATGGGATCCGGCAATTCTGTCGACAGAATCACGATTCGCGACATTGATTTAAGCTGGTCGAACTAGTTGAGTATCGAGTCTTGAAATCCTGCGCGCTAGTGATCCCCTGCTATAACGAGGCCGCGCGGCTGCAGGGTGATGCATTTATTGACTTTGCGCGGAGCAACCCAAATATACACTTCGTCTTCGTAAACGACGGCAGCAGGGACAACACAATCTCTGTTCTCAATGCATTGTCGAATCAGATCCCTGAGCAATCCACCGTTCTCGATAACGATGTAAATCAGGGTAAGGCTGGTGTTGTTCGGCAAGGAGTTCTTTACGCCATCGACAAGCTGCCTGCTGAAGTGATTGGCTTCTGGGATGCCGACCTTGCTACCCCTTTGCCCACTTCGATCGACATGCTGCAAGTGCTCGAAGCCAACGACACTCTCTGGATGATCTTTGGTGCGCGCGTACAACTGCTGGGCCGGCACATCGATCGCAAGCCACACCGTCACTATCTGGGCCGAGTGTTTGCCACTTGTGTTTCGATCCTGCTCAAACTCCCGATCTACGATACGCAGTGTGGGGCGAAGATCTTTCGCCGTACGCCGCTCTTGCGCAGTCTCTTCGAAGAGCCCTTCGTTTCGCGCTGGATCTTCGACGTTGAGATCATCGCCCGGTTTATGCGCCTGCCGGCCGGCTCAACCCCGCCGCCAGAAGACGCCATCTATGAATATGATTTGATGCGCTGGAAAGACGTGGATGGCTCTAAGGTCAAGCCGCTTGACTTCTTCAAAGCACTCGCCGACCTCTACCGCATCTTCACCAAATAAATTCTTTCGCCTGTTCCCTGCGCTCATAGCCGTCGAGCACATGTACAACCCTGAGCTTTTTCAGCCGGGTGGGCGAGAGCTGTCCGATCGGGATGTACAGGATTTGCCGGCGAAGCTGCGTTGCTATCGAACGGAAAATAGTGCGCGGTGGCTTTGGGGCAACATAAACCACATAACGCTCTGTTGAATAATCAAGCGCGGCCATCAGGAGCCGCTCAGCCTTGGTCTCGGCAAACTCATAATCGGGATCGTTCCACACATCCCAAAGCCGGCGCGAGGGCAGCGTCATAAGAAAGCCGCCATACTCTGCCCGGCCAATTCCAGGGCCTACCAATTGAGCAAATGGCTCGGTCGAATAGAAGGCCATGTCGGATTCATTCTGGTGTTCGCCAAGCCAGGTTGTGAGATAGCGGTAGCGGTCATCAGTGTCTTCATCGAAGATCACAACAACGCTTGATACGTCTCCTGCTGCCCTCTCCAGTCGCTTCACATAAATTGATCCTTGGTGCCAGTTGCGCAAGGTCTCACGCATATCGATGCCATCGAGCAGGGACGATTGAAACGGCTCTGTGCGTGTGCGCTCCTCGGTCAGGATCGACCGTGCTTTCTTCTGCAGAAAGCGGCCGAAGTCTTCGATTACGAGGTCTTCAGGAGGATACGAACAAATCGAATTGCCATTGAGCTCCTGCGCCCATTCCCCGGGCTTTCCTTCCTGCTTCCGCTCCTTGAGCGTCCGTGGCTTCATGCGTTGCTTGGGGCGCGGCAAGCGCCGGCGCAGCTTCAGCTTGCGTGTTCGAAAGAAAACCTCATCCCCAGACAGACGCATGGTTTCGGGGTGACGTGTCTCTTCCTGGAAATCGTAGCGGCTGCCGGCCGTCCAGACTTCCCATGCATAGTTGTCATCTACCAGTGATCGAGCGGCCAGAGTCAGCTCATAAAGCGTTGAGACAAGATAGCCGTTTACGTGGGCAAGATTGCGGGTGAACTTGGCCATCAGCCGCCGCTGATATGGCATTACCTTGTCGCCGGTACTTTTTTCGTAGTCGACTTCTGCACGGCGTAAGGTGTCATATTGCGCCGCTGGCCGATCCACCAGGCGGACATCTGACATCTGTTTGCGCCAGTATTCATAGCGCTGCTGCAAAGCCGCGTATTCCGTCAACACTTCACCCAGGGAATCGGGATGTACGTTTACCAGGTCTACATATTCGATCTGTGACCGTTGCTTTGGGGCATCCTGCGGAGTCTCCATTGCATCGAGTAAGGGATCGAGCAGGTTCAGAGAAACCACTACAAAGACTTCACGCAAAGGGTCTGAGCCTTGCAGCTTCCAGGCCAGGCCCGAGGCAAAATCATTCACCTCATCATTTCGTTGTTGCGGGAAGAGCCGGTAACTCTCGATGTATTGGTCGAGCCCGATGCGCTGAATCGCCACCGTGTCGGGATAGTCATCCGGCAGGTGCGGCCGCTCGCCTACGGCAGGATCAATCAACACTACTTCGGCACCGATTTCATGGGCCGTGCGGTAGGCCTCGACAAAGGCATCGCAGGGCTCAAGAACACAATAAATCGCCGTCGCTTTCTCGTCGTTCTCACTGAGCCGGTCTGGATAGACGAGAGCGCTGATTTGAGGAAACCGCGCCGCCGCCTCATAGAGTCTTGTCCCAAAGAAGGCTGGAAGCTCAAGGGCAACAATCGAAGGCCGCTCGCGGAGCAATGCCTTGCGCACTTCCATCGCAAATTCCATCTTGCCAGGGGCGACAGGGAAATAGCGAAAGCGTCCGCGACGCAGACTGCTGAACTCTTTGAGAAAGTCCTCAGTAGCTCCGGACATAACGCATGGCTTCCACGCCAAGGATGGTCTTGATCGCCAGTGGCAAAGAGATGCGATCGTTCAGGGGAGATTCGCCAACGCTTCGCAGTTTCATCGTGTAACGGATGATGTTGATCCCGTCACGAATCGAAAATCTTTCTTCCGCCTGATGTGCCTGCTGCAGAAAGTCGGTCACATATTCGAGGATCTGCTCGTCGGCATAGGGCAGGTTTTCTTTGAGGATTGCCAGCTCTTCTTCGCGCTCCGGAAAGTCGAGCAGGATTTGCGGCTGCAATCGGCTCTGGATGTACTCGGGCAAGTCGAAGGTGCTCGCATCGTCGTTCATGGTTGCGACAAATCGAAAGAGTGGATGGGCTTTGATCTTGATTCCAGCAATGATCGATTCCACGTAGCGCCGGGTGTCGAGCACCGGTGCCAAACTCGCCCAGCTCTTCTCGCTCATCCGGTTTCCTTCGTCCAGAATCGCCACACCGCCGCGAATCATGGCGGTGACAAGCGGGGATGCGACGTAACGCAGCTTGCCTTGCTCCTCAAGAACAGGGGTTACGATCAGGTCTTCGGGACGAGTATCGACCGTGGCCTGCATGATGTAAACCTGCTGCCCCAGACGCTCTGCAGCGGCCCAGGCGAGCGAGGTCTTCCCTACCCCGGGCTTGCCTACAAGCCGCGGATTCATTGGCAAATCATGTTCGTCGAGCACGAGCCAGGCGGCCAGCAGTTGACGCATGGCTTCCTCCTGGCCAACCCAGCTTACGTTGAGCTCGTCGGGGGCTCCGAGGTGGATCTCGACACCGTTGATGCGGACAATATCAATTTTGCGATCCATATTGGCTTGAAAAACCAGCTTAACCCCTCCCGTCGCTGGTTACCATTAGAGAAAGCACTCATGTCCAATATTCTTCAATCCTTACCCATCGGCGATAAGGTCGGTATCGCGTTCTCCGGCGGCCTCGATACTTCGGCTGCCATTTACTGGATGCGCCAGAAGGGGGCGATCCCTTATTGCTATACCGCCAACCTCGGCCAGCCTGACGAGCCCGACTATGACGCCATTCCGCGCAGGGCCTTAGACTGTGGCGCTGAAGTCGCCCGTTTGCTGGATTGCCGCGAACAACTGGTGCGCGAAGGCATCGCCGCTTTGCAGTGTGGGGCCTTCCACATCACCACCGCCGGGCTGCCCTATTTCAACACCACGCCGATTGGCCGCGCCGTCACGGGAACCATGCTCGTTGGCGCGATGAAAGAAGATGATGTCAACATCTGGGGCGACGGCTCCACCTACAAGGGCAACGACATCGAGCGCTTCTATCGCTATGGCCTGATGGTGAACCCGACTCTGAAGGTCTACAAGCCCTGGCTCGACCAGACCTTCAACAACGAACTCGGTGGCCGCAAGGAAATGTCGGAGCTGCTTGAGAAGGCTGGCCTCGGCTACAAGATGTCGAAGGAGAAGGCCTACTCGACCGACTCGAACATCTGGGGCGCCACGCACGAGGCCAAAGATCTGGAAAGCCTCAACACCGGCATCAAGATCGTCGAGCCCATCATGGGCGTTGCCTTCTGGCGCGACGATGTCGCGATCAAGGCGGAAGAAGTCTCGGTGCGCTTTGAAGAAGGCCGCCCGGTTGCCCTCAACGGCAAGACCTTTGCTAGTGACGTGGAACTCGTGCTCGAAGCCAACCGCATCGGTGGCCGTCATGGCCTCGGCATGAGCGACCAGATCGAGAACCGCATCATCGAAGCCAAGAGCCGCGGCATATACGAAGCCCCTGCCATGAGTCTGCTCTTCCTCGCCTACGAGCGCCTCATCACCGGCATCCATAACGAAGGTTCGATTGAACAGTACCGCGACATGGGACGCCGTCTCGGCCGTCTGCTTTACGAAGGCCGCTGGTTCGACCCGCAATCGATGATGCTGCGCGAAACGCTGCAACGCTGGATCGCCAAAGCCGTAACCGGTGAAGTGACGCTCGAACTGCGCCGCGGCAATGATTACTCGATCCTCAATACGGATTCACCCAATCTCACCTATGCGCCTGAGCGCCTGTCGATGGAGAAGGTCGAAGGCACCTTTACGCCGCTCGACCGTATCGGCCAGCTTCACATGCGCAATCTCGATATCGCAGACTCACGCGCCAAGCTCTTCATCTACTCGAGTGCCGGCGTGCTGCCGCCTTCGACCTTTGAGGGGCTCAAGCTCCTCGAAGCCGACGATAAAGAGTAGCCCCGCTTCAGCCCAATCGAATATGATGCTCACGAGGAAAACCCCGTGAGCATCGTCGATCAGGCAGTAGCAACCCAACTGAAGAACATCGAGAAGAAGACCGGCAAATCCTTTGCCGAACTGAGAAGCATGATCCTCGCGAGCGGGCTCGACAAAGTGGGTCTGATCCGTGACATGCTCAAGAAGGATCTGGGCCTGGGCCACGGCGATGCCAATATGCTCGCCATAACTGCCCTGAAACCTCAGTCGGAAGCAGACCCGGTGGACGAGATCTACGGCGGCCCCAAGGCTGCATTGCGCCAGATCCACGACAAGATCATGACCGAGATCCAGAAGCTGGGCGAGTTCGAAATCGCCCCCAAGAAAACCTACCTGAGCCTGCGCCGGAAGAAGCAGTTCGCGATGGTCGGCCCGGCAACCAACTCGCGCATCGAAGTCGGCCTCTGCCAGTACAAAGTGAAAATTACGGATATCAAAGAAGTCGACAAGGAGCTTCTGGCCTGGGTGCGCACGGCATTCGAGGCTTCGGCTTGATTTAGCTCACTTCCTGGTTCAAAATCGAGGCATGCTGGCAGGCTGGCTTGCCAAATTTCACACCGACCCGTTCGACCGCATGCTCGTCGCCCAATCGATCATCCATGACATGGTGATTCTCACTCCCGACCCTCACATCGAGCAATACGCCGTGCGCGTCCTTTGGTAATCACAATGCTTGCCGTAAAGATTGAAACTGGAAAAATCTCCGTAATCGAGACACCGAAACCACGCCCACGCAAAGGCCATGCACTGCTGCGTTTGCGCCTGGCCGGTATTTGCAATACCGACATTGAACTCCTCCGTGGTTACTACGGCTTCGCCGGGATTCCGGGGCACGAATTTGTGGCTGACGTCGTGAGTGCTGAGAATCCGAAGCTGATCGGCAAGCGCGTCGTTGGAGAAATTAACCTCGCCTGCGGCAAGTGTATCTATTGCCAGAAGGGTCTTGGCCGGCATTGCCCGACACGCACGGTACTTGGCATCGTCAAGCACCCGGGAGCCTTCGCCGAATACCTCACACTACCCGAAGAGAACCTGCGTCTGCTGCCCGATTCCATCACCGACGAAGAAGCTGTTTTTACCGAGCCCGTAGCCGCCGCTTGCGAGATTCTCGAACAGGTCCGTTTCCCCAAGCAGGCCTCAGTGGCTGTTCTCGGCGACGGTAAACTCGGCCTCCTGATCGCGCAAGTACTCCACCTCCATGGGCTCAAAGTCGAACTCTTCGGGCGGAATCAAAACAAGCTTTCGCTACTCCAGCCAATGGGAATCAAGGCAACCGTCATCGACCGTGAAAGCCCCAGACTGCCAAGAGCGGCTTTCCCTTTCGTCGTCGACGCCACCGGCTCAGCCCAGGGATTTGATTCGGCTCTGGCGATGATCGAGCCGCGAGGCACCATAATCATGAAATCAACTGTGGCAGAGCGCCTAAAGGTAGATTCCGCAAACTGGATTGTCAACGAGATCACCCTCGTCGGCTCAAGATGCGGACGCTTTGAGCCTGCCCTGAAGCTCCTGAAATCAAAGCGTCTCCTGCTGGCCCCGATGATCAGTGGCCGCGAGCGATTGGCTGATGCGCCGCAAGCTTTCTTGAAAGCCCAGGCACCGGGTGCCCTCAAGATACTCCTATACCCACGCACCTAAGCGACTTGCCCGATCCATGTACTAAGCAATTCACCCGATGGGGTAAAGGTTTCGTACTAATGAAGTTTGGACCCTGAGTCCTATTGGTCCTCTTGACACTGAACCCTACTATTAGGCGATAGGGACTATCTCATGAACCTGAGCGGCTACGAATTTCAAGTCATATTTTGCGTTTTGATCCTGCTGAGCCTGGCCTCAGTGGCACTTGTCGTGGATTATCTCAAAGGGATGAACGAGAAGTTGCGGGAGCGTCACATCGACCTGATGGCTCGCCACGAGACCGTCGTTCAACGTGTCGAGGAAGATAACACCAAGCTGTTACGCGCGCTTGCCGAGCAGTCGAAGACCTTCCGAGAAATGACCCGCAAGTCGATCGCAGTAAATACGGTCGTAACCGAAGAAGCTCTGCCCGAAATCACACTAAAGCCTACAGAAGAGCCGATAGCGCCGCAGATCGTTGATGAAGCGCCTGTCGTATCAGCATCGGGTACAGTGGCTGTGGTTGATCCGGAACCGGCTCCCGTCGAAGCTTCTGAAGAATCCCTGCCACCCAATGTGATCCGGATTCGCCTGAAGCCAAACGAGTCGCCAGAACCGGCCAAGACTGAAATTCAAGAGCCTGACTTTGAGAAGTTTCTCGAAGACCTCGTTACCGAGTTTGAAGAGCCCGTAAGCGAAGCCTCAACCAACCAGACGGAGTCACTTGGAAGTCTGGCTCAGCAATTGGAATCCTTCGAAGACACCCTGCAAGTGCCCACCGGCACGCACCCACCCTCAACGCTCAATCATCTCGTGAACACAACAACTCCGTTCACCGGCCTTGTACTCGCCGTAGGCATCAACGAGTATATGAAGCTGGACGAGATTCATGGACATGCGGCTGCTGAAGAATTGCTCAATACCGTAGACGCCTTGATGGGTGAAGTTGCCGGTGAGAATGGCTTCTGCTCGAGAAGCAGTGACGATGAATTCGTTCTGCTCTTCCCGAAACTCACCGGAGCACCGGCCCAGCAGCGTCTGAGCGAGATTTCAGAAAAGCTCTGGAACTATCAGCTGCAGTCTCTGGGAACTTTTTCCGTCGTCTTTTCGTGGGGCGCTTCAGAGTCGCAGCGTCAACCGCTGACAGCTGCGCTCAACATTGCAACCGACAACATGGCCGAAACGCGCAGCAGCCGGAAGCATTCAGCAGCAGAATCAGAACCCAAGCGCCGCGCTACTGCCTGATCTCGGCCTCAATCGCTTCCAGCTCTTTAGCCGCATCCACAAATTTGCCCTGCCCCATCAGCTCTTTGTAGTGCTTGAGGCGTGTCCGAACTTTCTCCACGCGTGGATCGGTGATCGTTCGAGTCTGAACGGGAGCCGCGCCGGCGACAGGCGCTGTAGCTGCACTCACGGCAGCCTCAACGATCCCACCACCCAATTGCGACAGTGCCTCGGCGTAGGTATTTCCATATCCGATCAAGCTGCCTAGCCCAACAGCGACTTTTTTGAGTTCCGGCATCGGAGCATTGCTGGCCTGAATGTAAATCGGCTCAACATATAGGAACTGTTCACCCATCGGCAATACCAGCATCTGTCCCTTGATCACCTTGCTGCCCTGCTGATTCCAAAGCGTCAGGTCTTTGGAGATCGTCTGATCCTGATTGATCCTCGCTGCGATCTGCATGGGCCCATAGATCAGCTCTTGCTTGGACAGCCGCAACACCTCAAGCTCGCCCAGACGCGTGCCGTCACACCGGGCAGCCATCAAGCCGATCAGGTTCTGTTTGTTGCGCGGCGTAAAGGTTGTTAGCAACAGAAACTCCGGTTTAGTCTCACCCGGCAGGGTCGCCATCAGATAGGTTGGCTTGACTGAATCGGTTTGCCCGTCCATGCCGTCGGAAGTCTTGGCCAGATCCCAGGGGTCTTCGCGGTTGTAGAAGGATTCCGGATTCTTCATATGGTAGGTGCGGTACATCTCGGCCTGCACACGGAAAAGCGTCTCCGGGTACCGTGCATGTTCTCTCAGATCAGCCGGCATTTCGGCCTTGTCACGAAACAGCTTCGGGAAAATCTTCCGGTAAGACGCAAGAACTGGATCCGCTTCATCCCAGGCATAGAGCGTCGTTGCTCCGTCATAGGCGTCGACTGTGGCTTTGACGCTGTTACGCATGTAGTTCACGCGGCCAAACGAAGTTGCAACAGACCTCGAATACGGATGCATCGAGTGCACCGTGTAGCCATCAATCATCCAAACCAGCTTGCCGTCCTTGGCCACTACCATGTAGGGGTCTTCGTCCCAGACGACAAACTCCGCCAGTTTGTCCACACGATCGCTAACCTTGCGATTGATCAGCATCCGCGACTCTGGCGTCAGGTAAGAGGTGAGCATGATATTCCAGTCACCTTCTGCCACTGCTGCAGCAAATCGCATCAGCATACCGTCAATCGGAATCCCACCCTGCCCCGAATACTTGCTGTGTACATTCTCGTTGCCGGAAGGGTAGTTAAACTCAGGCTGCGCTGTGCGAACAAAGACTGGCTCATGCACAGCCTCGCCATAGTAAAGTTCGGGCCGGGTCACTTTCGGCGCATTCGACTTCGCAACCAGTGGTGCATCCTTCAACATCAACTCGGGCAAGCCATCAGAGGTGATGCGATTTGCTTCGGCCATCACCATGCCATAGCCATGCGTGTAAATGAAATGAGGATTGATCCAGCGGCTCTTGGCATCCGGCAATTGCCGGACATCCAGTTCGCGCGGGCTTAACAGAACCTGCCGCAGTTGCCCGTCAGCACCGCGGTAACGGTCG
>JAPKYY010000752.1 GCA_026394095.1 Acidobacteriota bacterium
GGGCCATCAAAAGACCTCGGATTGGGGTCGGTGAAATCGACCATCACGACGCCGTTCAAACGCGAGACATAACGGTTGCCTTCAACCTTGAGGGTGTATTCGTTCCAGTCGCTCTTGCGAACAGTCAGTTCGTTCTCGGGCGCAGGCCAGACGATCCAGCCGCGGCCGTCGCCGTAGATGCCGCCCGTATGTTGACCAATGCGGCAATCGACTTCAAACTGCAGCCCGCGGGTGATGTCGGGCGTGCCGGGTTTAAAGGCGGTGTGAAAGAAAACACCGGAGTTGCCGTTGCCAACGCACTTGAACTTGATCGAGAGATGGAAGTCCTTATAGTCTTTGTCGGTCTGTAAATAACCATAGGCTTTGCTGGTTGCTTCGCCCTTGATCTCGCCTTCTTCGACAGTCCACTTCTCTTTACCGACCTCTACCCAGCCGGTGAGGTCTTTGCCGTTAAAAATCTGAACCCAGTCTTCGCCGGCCAGTTTGGCGGGCTTGACGTTTTGGGCAGCAAGTGTCGAGAGGAAGAGGGAGCTAAGGAGCAGGATACGCATCGACCCTATTTTATGCCCATTGCCTGCTGAAGTGTTGCAGCAATCGCATGGGCATGAAATTCAACTTTGGCCTCATCGTTACCTTCCACCATGACGCGGGCCAACGGCTCGGTGCCTGAAAATCGGACGAGGACCCGGCCGTTGGAACCAAAATCCTTCTCACACTCAGCAATCACCGATTGAACATCGGGCAATTCTTCCAGTGGCCGGCGTGCGCCGATGCGGACATTGACGAGCAATTGCGGGAAGACAACAAAACCGTGGGTGAGCTGATCCAGAGACTTGCCGGAAGTGACCATCGCTTCGAGCACACGGAGGGCGGTGAGCATACCGTCGCCAGTGGTCGCGAATTCCGGGAAGATCACGTGGCCGGATTGTTCGCCACCGAGATTGGACCCCGAGCGAATCATTTCTTCGAGGACGTACTTGTCACCTACATTCGTGCGGGCTAGCGTGATGCCTTCGTTGCGGAGTGCAACTTCAAGGCCAAGATTTGACATCACAGTTGCAACAACCTTGTTGCCCGGAAGGTGGCCAGAGGCCTGGAACAAGCGGGCGCAAATGAGAAGGACAGCATCGCCATCAATCCGCGTGCCGCTCGCCGACTTGAACATCGCCCGGTCGGCATCTCCGTCGAAAGCGATACCGATATCAGCCTTGTGCTCCAGAACCGCTGCCCTCACATGGTCGGTATGGAGTGCGCCAACACCGGCATTGATATTGCGGCCATCTGGAGAATTCGCGATCGTAATTACCTCTGCGCCGAGTTGGGTAAAGAGGCGGGGCGCCAGAAGCGAGGCGGCACCGTTGGCGCAGTCCAGCACCACACGCAGCCCCTTGAGGGAATGAGGGAAGGTGGATGCCAGGAAATCCAGATAGTGGTTGGCCAATTCTTCGTGGAAGGGCAAAGGGCAATCGGGGACGATTGCGTTCTCACGGATTCGCAGAATCTCCTCTTCGAGGATCAGCTCCTGCGCGTCAGGAAGCTTAAAGCCGGAGTGATCAAAGACTTTGAGGCCATTGTCCTGGTAGGGATTGTGCGAGGCAGAGATCATAACGCCAGCTACGTAAGGGCCATGCTTGGTGTTGTACGCGACTCCCGGAGTGGTGAGGAGGCCTGCGAAGTGAGGTTCTACTCCAGCCGAAACCAGACCAGCAGCTACGGCTTCAGCGAGCCAGGGGCCGGATTCGCGTGTGTCCATTCCCAGAAGGACCTTTGGGGTGGAAGACTTGGCCTTAGCCCAGCCTCCAAGTGCAGCACCAAGGGCGTATGCAGTGGGTTTGTCGAGCGGAGGATCACCCGCCTTGCCGCGAATTCCATCAGTGCCGAATAATTGTCTTGCCATGTACTCTTTTAGGGTAGCTGGGTTGCCTGCATCTTTACCGTTACAAGCGCAGAACCGACGATAGAAAGTTCTGGGTCTGTGAGGAGAACGTTAACCCGTATCGGAGCACCAGCAACAACGTCTTTGATGCTAATCGGCTCGGTAGTGATCGAGTTTGCCAATGCGATACGAGACTCCGGGCCAACCACCTTGATCTGATTGGGGAAAATCTCTGTTGAGACAACTTTCAGGTTTGAGGGCAAGTCTTCTTCAAACGCAAGGATGACGGGGATCTCCTTGTAGACTCGGCGCTCGAGCTTTACACGAAGTTGCGAGGGGATCGCACGCACTAGAGTAACCGTTGGTGGGAGATTGATCAGGTTGTCCTGAATCGTGAAAGTGCGAGCAGAGGGCTGCAACATCGTGCCGAGGTCGAGCACAATGTTAGTTCGATCGGGCGACACTTCGTTCAGTCTGCCGCGCGGGCCGCGCACCTGGAGCTGAATGCGCGTAGGAGCGTCAGGTGAAAGATCAAGAGCGCTCGACAGATTCCGGTATTCCACCGGCACGGTTACAGTTTCGATCAACTCTGGCTCATCGACTAGGGCTACCCACAGGAGAAACGCGATGAGGATACTGAAGATCTTGGCAGGAATGTTGTCTGTAAAGAGCTTCATGAACGACGAATCTCCATTTGAGAGTTGTCGCTCAGAGGGGGAGCCAGCGGCTGGCTCAGATGCTTGGTAATCTGCTCTTCCAGATACTCGATGGAGACGCCATGCTGGATCTCACCATAGGCGCAGAGAGAAATCTTTCCTGTCTCTTCCGATACGACGATGGCCAGCGAGTCTGTCTCCTCAGAGATACCAATCGCTGCTCTGTGTCTTGTACCAAGCTGGCCCAGACGAGCTGGATTCATCGACAGGGGTAGAAAGCAGGCTGCGGCGGCGATGCGATCGCCCTGGACAATGACGGCGCCATCATGCAGGGCTCCGCCCTGGTAGAAGATGCTGAGGAGAAGATCGCGGGAGAGGCGGGCATCGAGATTGACGCCGGTCTCAATGAAGGTCTTAAGGCCAGTATCGCGTTCCACCACAATCAACGCGCCGATGTGATGTTGGGCGAGATAAGCAACCGCCATCAGAATTTCTTCGGCAGTTTCACGACGCTGGAGCCGGCCCCCAAAGGTGAAGATGCGGGCGCGGCCAATGCGAGCCAGTACGCGCCGGATCTCCGACTGAAACATCACGATGATGCCAAAGGCAGTGTAGGGGGCGAGCGTTGCAAGCAGCGTGCGCAGCAGTTCCAGATGAAACCAGACACTGCCCAGATATGCGCAGGTCAGAATAAACATGCCGCTTACGATTTGGGCAGCCCGCCGGCCTCGAATGTTGATGATGAAGATGTAAATGAAAACAGAGACGACCAGAATGTCGAAGATCGCCATAGGCGTGAGCTTGGAGATTACGGCAGATAGCTGGTCGATGAATTTCTGCATCAGGCGCTCATTGGGAAGCGGAAGCGCAAATCTTCAATCTTTCCGCCAATCACTTCAATTTTCTTAAGGTCAGCTGTGCCGAGGCCAGCTTCTTCTGCCAACAGCAACATGTTGTCGCATTTATGGAAAGGCGGCGTGCCTTTGGGGGCGCGAGGATCATAGCCCATCAAAGCAGTGCCAACCGTATCAGTCGTTACCGGGTTTGTGCCCAGCACCAACAGACCAGGCGTAACGTGAGCCGTGCCGCCGAATGTACCCTTCGGCTTGATCCATGGGCCTTCCCCACCTGTCATCGTTTCGATACCGTCAATGAAGGAGATATCGATCGGGCGGGCAGATGCCACTTCAACCGAGATGCGGGGCATGCGATGGAAGGCATCGCGCGGGGAACTTGGATCGAGTTCGGCAAGCGCAATCTTCGATGGCTGCCGCTTGCCCACATGGCAGATCTGGTCTCGACCCGAGGTTGGGCTTTCGTTTGGATCATCAACTCCGGAATCGTTGCCGTAGATCGATGCCGGAGTGCAACCAAACATGTTCTTCATCGCAAGCGTCACACCGCAGACGTCGTGATTCTAGAGTTTGGCCATCGACATCATCACATCTGTTTCTGCATAGATTTGATTGAATTCGAAAGCTGGGAAAATCCAGCCACCGTGGGGAACCTTCATTCTTGTGTATTTTTTTGCGAAGCCGCCAAGGCCGTTGGTATTGAGAAACTCCACCTGCCTGGCCGCAGTTGAGAGTTGGCGCACGTTCCAGCCTGAGTCGAGCATGTACTCGGCAAGCGGACCTGCCGTACCCCAGGCGGACTCGACAAACCGGATCCGTTTCGCGCCGGCGCGATCGAGCACAGCCGTCATGGCGAGAACATGCTTGGGATGCGTATAGTGTGTGAGCCCGAGTGCCTTGCCCTGCAATCGCAGCCCAGGCGAACCAGTGAGGTTCAGTTTGATCGTGACAGTTTTGTTCGCAACCAGTTTCCTGACTCCGCCCAGATCATCGAACATTCTCGTGAAGATCTCATAGAAGTCTTCGTTGTAGGTATCGCACTTGCGAATGGAAACAGGCGCAGTGGGAAGCTTCTTCTCTTGGGCAATAAGCGGCAAGGCACCGAGGGCGATCAGGTCACGGCGAGTCATCACACTATTGTAAGTTGACTTTGGTCTGTCTATTTTTCAGCGATCAGGATAGCCGTCGATTCGAGAATGTCGATATCGACGCCGGTGCCATCTTCGGTCTCATAAGGGGCAAGCGTCTTAGGTGCCCGCTCGGGCCAGTGAATCGTGATCCTGGAATATTTGCCCAGCAAGTGGGCGGCAACACTGTCAACCGGAAAGTCAGAATAATTCACCAGATAGACGACCACGCGGGAGCCATCAGCAGGCCCCAACATATTCGAGAGCATGCTTGAGACATTGAAGAGCCGTACACCCAGGTTGCGCCGCCCCATCATCGCGTTGACTTCTTTCCAGATCTGGTCGAGTTTCTTGACCTCCTCAGCATCGGTGACAATCTGGTCGGGACGCGGAACCGGCATGCGCCAGCCAGGCGGGGCAGTGAGCACGGTGCCGCCTGAGCGGGTGAAGTCCTTGAGGACTTGTTGCTGTTTTGGATCGAGGGACTGCGGATCGACGTTTACAGCCATCTTCGCCTGGTCGAAAGCCTTGGCATCAACCGACTTGAAAGGTACCGGGCGGACCGGCGTGTGCTTCACGGTAATCATGTCCAGCACAGAGCCCGAAAGCAGGGCGCCATTCTGGGTGTCCTCAACCACAGCAAGCTGACCAAAGGCCGGTAAGGATTGCAGCTTCCTGTTTTGCTCAAAAAAAGTGAGCACCTGGTTGATCCGCTTGAGATCTTTTTGAGCTTTGCCTTCGCCAGCAAGAAGCTTGGCAAAAAAGCCTGGCTCGAAGCTGATAACCCAGCGGGCACCAACCATCGCAGGGTCTGAAATCATTTGCAGGTAGCGAGACAGGTTGACCACCGAATCTCGGGGAGGCACAGCGCTGAGCCAAAAGGCACGGTCGGTTGAGGCACGGACAAAACGAAGAAACCCGGCATTGGTATCGATCCAGGGGGCGCCGGATGGGGCCGCGTGCGCTGCACCATCTTCATGAGGATTGATGCCTGCCCACACTCCCTGGAAGGTGCCAATGATAGACGGCGCATTCGCGCCAAGAGGAATTCGCCCCCGTAGCCCCAATTCGACAGAAAGTTTGGCGGATGCCGTTAGGCTACTGCGAACTGCCTTTGCTTCTGCCTCGGGAAAATCTCCTTCAAGAACAGCACCATCGAGACCAAGATCGAGGGCACGTTTCACTCGAGGCAAGGCGGGGCTGCCCGGTGCTAACAAAGCAAGCACAGTGATGTTTTTAGCGTGAGCTGCGGCAAGAAAGGCATTGGACCAGTTCGCTTCTGGAATCAACAGGCAGTTGATTGGGGATTCGTTGAGTATGGCGAGCGATGCCGGATCGTCGCTCGGCCACCGGGCTGGCACCAGATCAGAAGGCTGCGTCGCAGCACCGAGCACTGTAGCCAGAACAAGGAGCATCAGCAGGCGCATGATTTACTTCAACTCCTTTGGGGAGTAGCGGGTAATGGTAGAAACGAATTTTTGGCCGGTAGTTGTAGCTTTCGCCTTGCGTTCACGCACGATCTCAACCGTGGTGAGAGGGCGCTTATACATGGCCTTGTTGGAATCGAGGTCAGCGCGAAGCGTTGCCCCTTGGAGGGAAACACCGGCAAAAAGGCCACGGGAAC
>JAPKYY010000060.1 GCA_026394095.1 Acidobacteriota bacterium
GCTCTTCCATCGAAAGATCGCGAATGGTGGAGCCGCAGAATTCAAAGACGCAACCGGTGTCGCCACCAATGCCAATGCGGGCAATCAGAGCAAGGATGATGTCTTTTGCGCCGACGCCGGGGGCGAGCTTGCCTTCTACGAGAACCTGGAAGGATTTGGAGGGGCGTTGCAGCAGGCACTGACTGGCGAGGACGTGCTCGACTTCGCTGGTGCCGATGCCAAAGGCAAGTGCGCCGAAGGCACCATGGGTGGCGGTGTGGCTATCGCCGCAGACAACGGTCATCCCAGGCTGGGTGAGGCCGTTCTCGGGGCCAATGACGTGACAGATGCCTTGCTTGTCGCTTTGGAAGCCGAAGCAGGGGATGCCAAATTCAGTAGCGTTGCGTTCGAGCTTCTCGACCTGGCTTTTGGCGATGGGGTCGAGGATGGGCAGGTTGCGCGGAGTGGTGGGCGTGGAGTGGTCTGTTGTCGCGAAGGTGAGGTCTGGACGGCGGACCTTGAGGCCACGGCGGCGGAGGCCATCGAAGGCCTGGGCGCTGGTGACTTCGTGCACAAGGTGGAGGTCAATGAAGAGTAGAGCGGGAGAGCCGGGCGGGTTGGCTACGACGTGGGAATCCCAAAGTTTTTGAATGATGGTTCTTGGCTGACTCATATTAGTTATCCGATTGCCTCGCAGATGGCTTTACCGACTTGTTCGGTGGAGGAGTTGCCTTTGAGGTCTTTTGTGGTGATGCCGGCATTGAGGGTGGCTTCCATGGCGGTGTTTACCGCAGTTGCCTCTTCGATCAGGCCGAAGGTGTATTCGAACATGGCGGCGATGGAGCCGATGGCGCCGAGGGGGTTGGCAATGCCTTTGCCAGCGATGTCTGGAGCGGAGCCGTGGACGGGTTCGTAGAGGCCGACCCAGGCGCCGGAGGGACGCTGTGCGCCGACCGAGGCAGAGGGGAGCATTCCGATGGAACCGGTGATGACGGAGCCTTCGTCGGAGAGGATGTCGCCGAACATGTTCTCCATCAGGAGGACGTCGAACTGGGCTGGCTTGAGGACGAGCTGCATGGCGGCGTTGTCGACGAGGAGGTGATCGAGCTGGACGTCGGGGAATTCAGGAGCGATTTCGACTACTACTTTGCGCCAGAGTTGTGAGGTCTCAAGGACATTGGACTTGTCGACAGAGGTGACCTTCTTTTTGCGCTTGCGAGCCAGGTTGGGGGGTGCCGTAATAGAGGCCGCCGGTGAGTTCGCGGACGATGATCATGTCGACGCCGGTGAGGAGATGGTTCTTCAGAGGGGAGGCATCGATCAGGGCGTCGTAGGCCTTGACAGGACGCAGGTTGGCGAAGACGCCGAGAGTCTTGCGGATGCCGAGGAGGCCTTTTTCGGGACGCATGGCTGGAGGTGCGTTGTCGAACTCGGGGAGGCCGAAGGCGCCCATGATGGTGGCGTCGGCTTCGAGGGCGAGGCGCTCGGTTTCAGCCGGGTATGGGCTGCCGGTCTTGTGGATGGCGATGCCGCCCAAGAGGCCTTCGGTGAGGACTAATTCGTGGTTGAACTTTTTCGCGACATGGCGGAGGACACGCAGACCTTCTGCTGTGACTTCAGTTCCGATTCCATCGCCCGGGAGGGCGAGAACTTTCAATTGCATCTAGCTGACTTTCTCGGCGGATTTCTCTATCGCCGTTTCAATGAATTCGGTGATCTCTTCGTTGGTAAAGCCTTTTTTGTTGTCGGCAGCGTTGGTGAAGAATTCGTAGACCATGTCGAGCTGTTCTTTGGTTAGCTCTTCAAAGCCGAGTTCTTTGACACGCTCTTTGAGAGCGTGGCGGCCGCTGTGTTTACCAAGGATGAGTTTGCCGGCGGGGACGCCGACACTCATGGGGTCGATAATTTCGTAGGTGCTCTTGTTCTTGAGGTAGCCGTCCTGGTGGATGCCGGCCTCGTGAGCAAAGGCGTTTGCGCCAACAATGGCTTTGTTTGGTTGCGGCCCGAAGGTGATGATGCTTGAGAGCAACTGGCTGGCCGGATAAAGCTGTTCGGTGACGATGTTGGTGTCGTAGGGGTAGAAGTCTCGACGGGTCTTCATGACCATGACTACTTCTTCGAGGGAGCAGTTGCCGGCACGTTCGCCGATGCCGTTCATGGTGCACTCGATCTGGCGAGCACCGGCTTTGACGGCGGCGAGGGAGTTAGCTACTGCGAGGCCAAGATCGTCGTGGCAGTGGACGCTGACGATGGCACGATCGCCGAGGAGGCGAGCGATGCGACCGATGCGTTCTGAGTAATCTTCGGGGACAGAGTAGCCGACAGTGTCGGGCAGGTTGACGGTGGTTGCGCCAGCGGCGACGACTGCGAGGCTGATCTCTTCGAGATAAGCGATGTCGGTGCGGGTTGCGTCTTCAGCGGAGAACTCGACGTCATCGACGTACTTGCGGGCAAGTTCTACGGCGCGGACGGCATCTTCGAGGACCTGCTGGCGGGACTTCTTGAGTTTGAATTCGAGATGGATGTCGCTGGTGGCGATGAAGGTGTGGATGCGCGGACGCTTGGCCTTCTCGAGAGAAGTTGCGGCTCGTTCGACGTCGCCTTTGGTGGCACGCGCGAGCGCTGCTACGCGGACGCCGGGGAATTCTTCGCTGACGCGACGAACGGCTTCCCAGTCGCCTTCAGAGGCGATGGGGAAACCCGCTTCCATAATGTCGACACCGAGGTCGACCAGTTTTGCAGCCATGCGCAGCTTTTCCGGTACGGTCATGCTGCAGCCAGGGGACTGCTCTCCATCGCGCAAAGTCGTGTCAAATATGTAGACTCTGGGCTGTTTCTGGGCCTCAGACATGGGCGCCTCCTATTTGCTCTTTTATTATGTTCTGGCCTTCTTGATTTAGCAAATTTATATTGCTTGCGTGGTGGATAATCGGTCATAATCGAATAAGGCAGACTTATTCAATAAGCCAAACGAAAGAGACCCTGTGCTATTACACTCCCTGAAAGTATTTTTGTCCGTTGCAAATGAAAAATCCTTTAGCCGAGCGGCAGAGAAGATGTTGCGGACGCAACCTGCTATCTCTTTGGCAGTGCAGCGTTTAGAGGCTGAACTGGAAGAGAAGTTGATTGACCGCTCAGCGAAGGAGCTATTGCTTACTGACGCGGGGAAGGTAATCGTTGAATTTGCCAGGCGCTTTGAGAATCTGGAATCAGAAATGCACAACTCCCTGGCGGAGCTACGGGATAACTCGTCTGGCCGGCTGACGATCGGGGCAAACGAATCGACGTCACTCTACCTTTTGAACCATATTGAACAGTACAGACGGCAATATCCGAAGGTAAAGGTTCAGGTGCGGCGGAGTTTGTCGAGCAAGATTCCGGCGCAGTTGATGGACGGGGATCTGGAGCTGGGGTTGATCTCGTTTGACCCAGGCGATGAGCGGATTGTATCGACTGTGATCTATACAGACCGGCTGGTGTTTGTAGTGTCACCGAATCACCGTTCGGCTTCAAGGCCGGAGGTTTCGATCTCGGAGCTGGGGATGGAAACGTTTATCGCGCACAACGTGTTGAGCCCCTACCGGGAGATTGTGCTGCGCGAGTT
>JAPKYY010000899.1 GCA_026394095.1 Acidobacteriota bacterium
ATCCAGCGGAGGCCAGGAATACATACCCCAAACCACCGAGTTCAACGTCGACGGCAAAGCTCCAGCCTCCCTCGCCATCCAGCTCAAGCGCTGGATCGATCCCTCCCAATACGGCTGGTATTCCGGCGACCCGCACATCCACGCCGCCGGCTGCTCCCACTACCAGAAGCCCACTGAGGGCGTAAACCCCGAAGACATGATCCGGCAAATCGCGGGCGAAAAACTAAACCTCGCCTCAGTCCTCACCTGGGGTCCGGGCTACTACCACCAGAAGAAATTCTTCACGGGCCAGGACGACAAGCTATCGAGCGACAACCAGCTCATGCACTACGATCTCGAGATCTCCGGCTTTCCCTCGAGCGACAGTGGCCACCTCGCTCTCCTCGGGCTAAGCGATCAATACTACCCCGGCACTAATCGCCTCGAAGACTGGCCCACCTGGAACGTCCCCATCCTCCAGTGGGCCAAACAACAAGGCGCCATCACCGGCTACACCCATTCCGGCTGGGGCCTGCAAGTGTCAGACACAGCCGTCCCCAGCTTCCAGATCCCCGGCTTCGACGGCATTGGTGCCAACGAATTCATCGTCGACGTCACCAAGCCCAACACCATCGACTTCCTCGCCGGCGGCGACACCCCCTACGTCAGGCAACTCAGCATCTGGTCGCCGGCGAAACCGACTTCCCCTGCATCACCGACGACCGCGTCGGCCAAGGGCGCACTTACGTCAAACTGGACGCTCCCCTCACCTACCGCAAATGGATCGACGGCCTCAAAGAAGGCCGCAGCTACCTCTCCGACGGCCGAGCCCACCTCATGGATTTCAAGATCAACAACCAAACCAGCGACATCCAGCTCAATCAAAAATCAAAGGTCAACGTCACCCTAAAAGCCGCCGCCCTCCTCGACAAAGTCCCCAACACCGTGCTCCAAAAACTCCCCTACGACCAAAAGCCCTACTGGACCATCGAGCGTGCCCGCATCGGCGACACCAGCGATGTCCCGGTAGAGTTGATCGTCAACGGCAAATCGGTAGCCACCAAAAACATCCCCGCCGACGGCCAACTCCACGACGTCCAATTCGAAGCCACCATAGACCGCAGCGCCTGGGTAGCCGTGCGAATCCTCCCCGCCGCCCATACCAATCCCATCTGGGTAAACCTCAACAACAAACCAATCCTCTCGAAGGAAAGTGCCGAGTGGTGCTTAAGGGCGGTCCAGCAGTGCTGGTCTCAAAAGGCCCGCTACATCCGGGCCTCAGAGAAAGAAGCTGCCCGCGCCGCCTACGACCAGGCCGAGCAAATCTACCGCCAGCACATCCAGGCCGCTACCCAGCAGTAAACAGGCTGCCAAGTTGGGAATGCACATCAAGAAGGAGTTCAATCGTGGATTCTAAGTCATTTGGTCAGCGGCTCTCCAGCGTTCTCGAAGGAGGCGAAATCCTGCGAGGCGAAAAGCCTCCCTCTAGAAAACTCGCCGTCGGGCTCGTGCCTGCCAAGCCTGGAAAGAAAAAACTCAGACTCGGCGCAATGAAAGGCAAGATGGAGATATTCGGCGACATTGTCGGCCCCATCGGAGCTTTCGATCCATGGGAAATTAGCGACAAATGAAGCACGACACAAAGTGGCTGAAAACTATCCCAGCGCGCTAAACCCAATAGCAGCCAAATCCGGCACCGCCGCCAGCACCTGCCGCTGCGCAACCAACCCGCCACTCCCCTGCTGCGACCAATGCCCCGGATGCGCCCCCGCACTAACCACCCGATCCTCTTCAAAATCGAGAAACAAAATCTCGTCCCCAACTTGAAGCGTCACGCTCTGCGCCACCCCACGATTCTGCACCCAGATCACATGCGATCCCTCAACTACCTGCAGCAGCGTCGGCGCAGCCGGATGATGCCAGTTCGCCGGCTTCTCACTCGCCGCTTTCTTCACATCGTCAATCCGCTGAGCCCCAACCAAAACCTCAGCACCCAATGTCGCGGTACCAATCACCGCCCCACCAGTCTCCACATCATGAATCACGCAATATTGCATTAGTCCACCTCCAGAACGTCCAGCATACCAACAGCCGGGTATAAGCTATTGCTTTACATCTATGAATCGCAGATCCTTCTTACACACCGCTGCCGCAGCAGCCGCCCTCCCCGCTGCAGCCACCCCGCAGGCACTCCCCGACCTCGGCACCAGCAAGATGAAGATCACCAGCATCAAGATCGTGAAATCCCGCCCGCGCATCCCCGTTACCCCATTCAAGCCCTTGCCCGGCGCCTGGAGCACGCAGCAGGTAGAGGTCGCCAACCCCATGTCCATCTACCCCGAGTACAAGGCCACACGATCCCTCTTCAATCCCGATCCCGGCAAGCTCGAAGACTTCACCGTCGAGGTCACCACCGACAAAGGCATCAAGGGCTACGGCAACGGCGGGCGCGCTGGCAATTACATCGTCGAAGAGCACCTCGTAAAACTCCTCCTCGGCAAAGACCCCTTCGACATCGAAAAACTCTGGGACATCATGTGGCGCTCCACCATGAGCTACGGCCGCATGGGCGTCACCATGAACGCCATCAGCGGTGTCGACGTCGCCCTCTGGGACATCATCGGCAAAGCCCTCAATACTCCTGTCTACAAACTCCTCGGCGGCCAGACCAAAGACCGCATCCCCACCTACTGCACCGGCAACGACATCGAGCAGCACGTCGAATTCGGCTTCAAGCGCTTAAAGCTAGCTATCCCCCACGGCCCTGCCGATGGCCGCGATGGCATGCGTAAGAACCTCGATCTCGTCAAGCGCGCCCGTCAGGCCCTGGGCCCCGACGGCGACATCATGCTCGACTGCTGGATGGCCTGGACCGAGCGCTACACCATCGAAATGGCCGAGATGATGNNNCGCTACACCATCGAAATGGCCGAGATGATGGAACCCTACCGTATCTATTGGATGGAAGAAGTCCTCCAGCCTCACGACTACGCTGGCTTCGGCCGTCTCCGCAAAGCCATCAAGTCCACGCGCATTGTTACCGGC
The DNA here is from genome assembly GCA_026394095.1 of Acidobacteriota bacterium. Classification (GTDB taxonomy): domain Bacteria; phylum Acidobacteriota; class Terriglobia; order Bryobacterales; family Bryobacteraceae; genus Bryobacter. The sequence continues at coordinate 3,025 of JAPKYY010000899.1, forward strand.
GAACATGAGTACGGTCGCTACGGCTTCCGCCTCTTGCTCGAAAATCAATCGGCCGAAATCTGGCAGCCCGACGCCCAGTGGTGCGGCGGCCTCACAGAACTCCGCAAGATCGCCGCCCTCGCCGCCGCCTACGACATCCCCGTCATCCCTCACGGTGGCGGCTTGACTCCCGAATCTGTCGCCTTCTCCATGGCCACCGTCAACGCCCCGTGGTGCGAGATGTTCATGCCACCTCCAGGCGGGCCGCGCGACTATTACAAAAAATTCGAAGAAGACTACCGCCTCACCCGCGGCCCCGAAGGCATCTACATGCAGCCCCACGACAAGCCCGGCTTCGGCTGGGACCCTGCAGTCTAGCGCAAAGCCTCAATCACCATCTGCAAAGTCTTCCCCGTGGAATCCCCCACCGGCGTAGCCTTCCATCCATCCCGCGACCCATCGTACTTGTAGCGCACCGGCAACCGCGTCAGCGCCGGGTCATACTGCCCCTCATTCCCGCCCATCTTGTAAATCACCATATCGAGCGAAGGCACCACATAGATCGCATAGCCCCCAGCCCCGCCCTTCCAATAAGCATCCTTAGGCACCCCGCTCAGATGCCCATCCTCGTTGAAATTGAAATTAAACGAATGAGTAAAGTGCGGGTTGTAACTCACACTCCGCCCGCACATCCGCGCAAACTCAGCGGGCAGAATCTGCGTCTTCCCCCACCGCCCCTCTTTCAGCATCAGATACCCAAACCGCAGCATGTCAGTAGACCTCACCGCAATGCTCCCGCCACCCGGCGTATGAAACATCCGCCCATCCGCATCAATGCCACTCTTCAACTTCGGCCGGTACATCGCATAACCCCAGGTCCCAAATCCAAGCGGCGTAGTCAGCCGCTTCCGCATGTAATCCTCCATCTCCATCCCCATCGTCCGCCGCACCACAATCGCCGCGATATGGCTCGAAGCCGTCGAATACGAATAACAATCCCCCGGCGCACACCAAAGCGGCTGCTTCAGCGCAAACTCATCCGTCGTAGACCACGGCCCGTTATCAATCGTTGGTTCCTTCCACTCCTGCTTCTCCCCCTTCACGTAAACAGGATTCATCCCCTTCAACCCAGCCGACATCGACAACACCTGCCCCAAAGTGATCTTTGCCTTCCGCGCATCATCCAAAGGGAAAATCTCCTTCGGCAAAAACTTCTCTGTATAAACCTTCTCATCCAGCCCAGCCGCAAACAGCTCTGGCTTATCCTGCATCATCATCCCCACGGCAACGCTAGTAAACGCCTTCCCGCAAGAAGCCAACTCCGGCAACGCCTCCCGGTTCCCCCGCCCGAAGTACTTCTCATAAACCAGCCGCCCATGCCTGACAACAAGCAATCCACCATGCTGGCTCGTCTTCTCGACATAAGCAAAAGCCTCATCCAGCTTCGCCACATCGAGCCCCGTCTCCTTGCGAACCTTAGCCGCATCCCGCAGCGTCCGCCACCCACCCTGAGCATCCGGCTTCGGGAAATAATCCTCCCCAACACAAAACCCGCAAATCAAAATT
>JAPKYY010000389.1 GCA_026394095.1 Acidobacteriota bacterium
TACGAGGGTGTGGTCGTCGACAAGGAGGACGCGGAGTTTAGGCATGAGTTGGCCTTTCGATTGGAACAGTGAGATGGACGGTTGTACCGGTGGCGAGCCGGTGAAAGTCGATTGAGCCGTTGAGGAGTTCTGCGCGTTCGCGCATGCCCGCAAGGCCGACTCCGGCCTTGTAATCGGCCGGGATACCGGTGCCTTGATCGGTGATTTCGAGGTCGAGCTGGTCTAGTGTGATCGTCAGCTTCAGACTTGCCTCGCGCACTTTGGCATGCTTTGCGATGTTGTTCAGGGCTTCCTGAAGGATACGGTAGATGTGGATGGAGCGGGCGGCTTCCAGAGGCGGCGCCTCACCTGTGAGCTGGTAGTGGATGACTATGCCGTTCTGACGCTCATAGGCAGTCAAATGCCATTCGATGGCAGGCAGGAGGCCTTGTTCTTCGAGGATGACGGGCTGGAGGGATTGGGACAAAGAGCGGACCTTTTCAAGCGTCTCCTGGACGATCTGATTCACCTCAAGCACCTGGCCTTCGAAATTCGTATCCGGGGCCTGACGGCGGGCGCGGCCGAGCATAGCGCCGATGGCCGTGAGGATTTGGCCGAACTCATCGTGGAGGTCCCGGCTGATGGCTCGCAGGGTAGATTCCTGATTCGAGATGAGCTCGCGGGCGAGGGAGCGGCGCTCGTTTGAGAGGTCAGTTACACGATCAAAGAGCCGACGGTTAGAACGGATCAGGGCAGCGCTACCGAGGATGACCAGGATAACCGAGAGGGCGAGAAAGCGGTAGACGTTGGTTTCGATGCCTGAGTAAATGCTGGCAATGTTGGTGGCGGCGCGCTGGTCTTCTTCGGTGTTCTGAACGAGGAGACGGGCAGTGAGAGCGGTTATGGCTTCCTGCCTTGGCAGCAAGGTAGCGCGAATGAAGGCGCGGGCCCGGGCATCTTCGTTGTTACGGGCCCAGAGGAAAACCTGATCGGTGGCAGCCCAGAACTGCTGGAAGGAGGCGTTGAGGTAATCGGCCTGTTGGGGGTTGCGCCAGGTTTTCGAAAGAGCAAATTCGGCTTTGAGGGCGTCGTCCAGATTGTCGTGGATGCGATTGAGCTGGGCAGACCAGGCGATGAGCGGGTAGCCATCGGAGGATTCAAGCATGTCGCGGAGGGCGAAGGTAAGAGCGCTCAGGTCACTCTGGATGCGGATCAACTGCAGTGAGGCTTTGCGGTTACGGTCGATTGTCTCGGTCTGTACCTGACGGAGTTGTTGCACCGAGCGCAGGGTATAGGCGGCGTAGGCTCCGATGATGAGCAGGGTTGCAATTGCGCCGAGGATGAGTCTGTTAGACGGAGAGGCCAATCTTTAGGATGGCAGAGAAGCGGGGCCTGGATTTGAGGACGCAGGCCCACGCTTGTAGGGTCGGTTTGCAGGGGACGGTGAGTCGCGTTCTGGATTGACAGCTTTTGCAGATTAGAGCGCCGCTAGCTTTACAGCTCCTGCTGAAGACTGTCCCGCTATCTACCGGATTACCGTTAAGGGTAGCGACCGGGCTGGGGCACTTCTCCACTTCACATAATTAAAGCTAGAGCGATAATTCTGCGAGAACTGCTTGCCTGACCAGTATTGTGCGCCCAGGACGCCGCCGGCGAAAATTTGATCGCCACGCTCCTGGAATCTTTTGTCTCCGGTTAACTGCCAAAGCCAGGCGTAGGCAGGGGCAACGAGCAGGTTGAGATCTGCTGTGACAAAAGTAGGATCCGCGCTTTCATAATAAAACGCGTTCTGTGATGGCACCCAGGCCCGTAGCCATAATTCATCGGCGGCCAAAGTAATGGCAGGGGGGATGCGCGAATCGCCTGTCGCCTCGTAGTAGTTGATTAAGGCTTCGAGCGTAAGCCCGACCATGAACGGAACAAGATTCGTACAAGACCTCGAGACAAACCATTGATTGAGGTGTCCGAGAGCGTAATTTACCGAAGTGGCCAGAAGCGGATTTCGTGGCAGGCCAATCGCCTCTGACACCAAATAGGATTGCAGGATGTAGGCCGTTTCCCGACTGGCTTCGCAGCCCAGGCCGCCCCCATTCTCTGCCCAGGCAGAGTTTTTGGCCAACCGTTGTATCGCCGTTTTGGACTCGATTGCACCAGACCTCTGAAAATCAGCCAGGAGGCCGTGTGGAAAGATCCGCCATCCGTTTAGCCTGCCTACAGGCCAGTTTGCGCCTTCGGTGGTGGTCAGCACCCAGCTTCGATATGCAGTGTTGGAATATCCGGCACAGGTGTACCAGGACGGATTATTCGTGTAAGCGCCGATTTGTGCATATACTTTCGCGCCATCGTAATACCAGACATTGCCCTCGGTGATAACTCCGCCGGCGCCGATTGCGCTATTGATCTCGGCTTGATTGCAAAAACGCGCGCCGCCCACCGTCATGTTGTTCTCCCAGGCTGGAAGCTGGGGAATCGGCTCAAGTACCGCGCTTGCGCCGCCAAAAAAGATTCCTCCGAAAACTGCGTTCCCGCTTAGTGCAGTTGCGCGAATCTTAACGCGACCCTTAATATTCCAGACCAGATATTGGCCGCCCGAGAAGCTGGAGAGAGCACGAGTGTCGAGCACATTGTTATTCGCATCGAGGATTTCTATAGACTGGCGCCGCGGCCCCCAGCTGTCCCAATCGAGGGCGTAAATCGCAACCTGGTGCACGTTTTGATCTGTGAAATTCAAATCGACGGAAAAGGTGGGGTTTCCGTACCATGTTGCGGCAAAGCGGCTTGTCCCGGTTGCTTTTTGCAATGCACGAATATCGGTGGTGAGGGGATTCCAGGTATAGGAGGCAGCCGGTAGGCCGGGAACCACGTAAGCAGGATTCGAGCTCAGGTCGCCTGCCAGGCTGTAGCCGTCTATTCCGTACTTGCCCTTCCAATTCCCTTGCGTCGCGGTATCCAGCGTGACGAAACTGACAGTAGGAGCCGATGGGGTTCCGCCATCAAAAAAGATTCCTCCAATGACTGCGTTGCTGGTGGTTACGCTAGCGCGAATCTTAACGCGACCCTTAAGATTCCACACCAGATATTGGCCCCCCATGAAGCTGGACAGGGTACGGGTGTCCAGCACATTGTTGTTTGCATCCAGAATTTCGATGGATTGACGGCGCAGCCCCCCGCTGTCCCAATCCAGGCAGTAGATCGCCACCTGGTGCACGTTTTGATCTGTGAAATTCAAATCGATGGAAAAGCCGGGGTATTGGTACCAGGTAGCGGCAATCCGGCCTGTGCCCGTTGCTTTTTGTAGAGCACGAATATCGGTGGTGCCTGGATTCCAGGTGTGCAAGGCACCCGATACAACTGGAACCACATATGCAGGATTTAAAGACCCATCTGCTGCCAGGCTGTAGCCGTCAGCCCCGTACTTGCCCTTCCAATTCCCTTGCGTGGCGGTGTCCAAAGTAACAAAACTGACAGCTGGTGCTTGAGCTGCTCCGCCATCAAAAAAGATTCCTCCGATGACTGTGTTGGTATTGAGAGCAGTGGCCCGAATCTTGACGTGCCCCTTAAGATTCCAAACCAGATACTGGCATCGAGGATTTCAATGGTTTGCCGTCGAGGCCCCCAATTGTCCCAATCCAGGCAGTAGATTGCCACCTGGTGGGAGTTTTGATCTGTGAAATTCAAGTCGATGGAAAAGCTGGGATAGCCATACCATGTAGCGGCAATTCGGTCTGTCCCTGTTGTTTTTTGCAATCCGCGAATCTCGGTTGTTGACGGGCTCCAGATGTGCGTATCACCCGTGACGCCGGGAACTACGTAGGAGGGATGCGAAGTCCCATTGGCCGCCAAACTGTAGCCGTCGGTTCCGTATTTACCCTTCCAATTCCCCTGCGTGAGGGTGTCCAGACCGATGAAGGTCGCGGTTTGGCCGAAGGACGCTATAGAGAGGAAGGCCAGAAGGCAAGTTTGGGAAATCCATTGTGGAATGTGTGACATTGTAATAGTTCTAGTAGTACTAGTAGCAGAGCACTCACCGTACTATACTACTGGTGCAAGATCAAAGAACAATCGAAATTTACCTTAGATTCTGAAATGCGACGCCTGACTTGGGACGACGGCTTTGAGATGGTGCTACTTCAATTGGAGGGCGGGTGTGAGACCTTTGAAAGCTCAATTCGTTTCACTACTACGAAGTAAAGTTTCGAATGAGTTTTAAAAGCGGCGGCAAGAACTTCGCTGAAGGCTTGGCTTTATTGGGGATTCTGCAAGGTTCACTCCAGGCCGTCCCTGGAGGTGCGGGGTTTGGTTTTTTTGAGGATGCGGGCTCGTTCGCCGTGTTATTCTGATCGGCAGAATTGGGCGATGGAGTTCGCCTGAACCGCCGCCGGTCGAAAGATCGAGGACGATAACTCCTACGAATGCCGTAGGACTCACGCTTCGAAAATGCTCTCGACAAACCGCCCCTCAGCAAAGCCAAGCCGCCCAGCGCTGCTACACAAAAACCTATCGGAACATTATCGTGTTGCCCGGCATGTATTCCTGGTGGCGGCACCGGTTGGAGTGGTGGTTGGGTCTGCCATTGCGGCTTATGACTACGTCGTAAACGTGCTCCTTTGGGAACGATTTACACATTCGTTTACACCAGAACTTTTGTGCCTGCTCCCCTTTGCCGGGATGTTTCTGACCGGCCTCATACTCAGCGTTTTTCGCGTTGCCAATTCTTCGATGGCCGATGAAGTGGTGAAGGAATATCACAAGCCGGATTCGGGCATCGATTACGGCAGTGCAGCGCCAAAACTTGCGGCTTCTATCGCGACGATGGGATTTGGTGCCAGTGCGGGAATGGAGGGTGCCAGTAAGTGGCTGGGGGGCACGATCAGTTCGTTCATTCAGCGCAAGGTAAACGGGGTGGCGGGTTTGCGCTGGCTGCACGG
>JAPKYY010000183.1 GCA_026394095.1 Acidobacteriota bacterium
GGACGAAGATGAAGTGCCGCCGATTGTGCAGAAACGCCGGATGCCACCGCGCCGTACGGAAGACGAGGGGGCAGATCTGCCGCCCTGGGAAACCAAGACGGTTGCATCGTCCTTTGAGGCTTCTGATGAGCCTGAGGTTGCCGTAAGCGAAGATTACATCCCGATCAAGACGCTTGAAGAGATTCCAGCAGCCCCGGAGCCGGAAGCTGTGCCACAGGCAGTTGCCCCGGCGAAGGCAAAAGTGAAAGACGCTTTTGGGCCGACTGCCTACAAGCTGCCACCAACGGGCATGCTGAATGAACCGCAGCCGCGCAGTGTTTTTGATTCGCAGGAGCTGCGAGATACGGCCTCCCGGATCAAGGAGCGCTTTGAAGAATTTGGCGTGCTTGGCAATGTGGTGCAGATCAACCCTGGCCCGGTGGTTACTACCTTTGAGTTCAAGCCCGAGGCTGGTATCAAGTATTCGAAGATCACGAATCTTACCGAAGACCTCTGCCTGGGCCTGCAGGCCGAATCGATTTTGATTGAGCGAATCCCTGGCAAGCCAACGATTGGGATTGAGGTTCCGAACAAGAAGAGCGAAGTGATTGCGCTTCGCGAAGTGCTGGAGGGCGAAGACTTCCAGAGCGCCACCTCGCGACTGACGATGTCGCTTGGTAAGGACATCAACGGGCGGATCAAGATCTTTACGATGGACACGATGCCACACTTGCTGGTGGCTGGTTCTACTGGATCTGGTAAGTCGGTGATGCTCAATTCGATGATCATGAGTGTGCTTTACAAGTCGACTCCCGACGAAGTACGCATGATCATGATTGACCCCAAGCGCGTTGAACTTGGGATCTATGAAGATATTCCTCACTTGCTTACGCCGGTGATCACTGACCCGAAGAAGGCTTCTAACGCGTTGCGCAATGCGGTGCTTGAGATGGAGCGCCGATATAAGCTGCTTGCTTCGCGCGGTGTGCGTAACATTGAGCAGTTTAATCGCAAGATGCGGCAGATGGCGAATGAGCCTCGCAGCCTCTTTGATGAAGAAAATCCGGAAGCGCTGCTCGAAGAAGATATGCGGCCGCTGTCCTACATCCTGATCATTATCGACGAACTCGCCGATCTGATGATGCTGGAGCGGAATAACGTTGAAACTTCGGTTGCGCGTCTGGCGCAGATGGCGCGCGCTGTTGGTATGCACCTTGTGCTTGCTACACAGCGCCCTTCGGTGGACGTGATCACCGGTGTGATCAAGGCGAACTTCCCGGCGCGTATCAGCTTCCGCGTGACTACTCGTGTGGACTCACGTACCATTCTCGACACGATGGGTGCCGAACACTTGCTGGGTAAGGGCGACATGCTGTATTTGCCCCATGCTTCTTCGCGTCTGCATCGTGTGCATGGTGCGTATGTGGGTGAGCAGGAAATCAATTCCGTGGTGGAGTTCTGGAAGCGTCAGGCCAAGCCCGAGTACGATCAGAGCTTCCTGGTGGCGCCGCCGAGCGATGACCCTGAAGATCAGCCCGATGAAGAGGGCCTTGAGGGGGATGCTGACCCGATGTACGGGGATGCCGTGAAGGTGGTTTGCGAGATGGGCAAGGCGTCGACTTCGATCCTGCAGCGCCGTCTGCGGCTTGGCTATGGCCGGGCTGCTCGTATGCTGGACCGGATGCAGAAGGAAGGCATTATTGGGCCGCCGGATGGGTCACGGCCGCGTGAGGTGCTGAAGAGGCCGGACTGGCTGAATCGTGACATGAGTCTGGAGGCTGTTGAGGACGACTAAAATTAAGTGATGCGGAGTATTTGGCCACTTAGTATTTTGTTGCTGGCCTTAACGGCTATAAGTTCGGGGCAGTGTTTCCCGGCGCCGTCGATACAGATTGCCGGCCCTTATACGCTTCCGTCGATGGAAGTTGGCGTGCCTTACAGCTATCAGCTGCAGGCTTCGGGCGGGCTTCCGCCCCATCGATTTTTTGTGTATGTCACCTCTCGATTGCCTTCGGGGCTCGAGCTATCTACGTCTGGAGAGATTAGTGGCCGACCGCTGACGGCGAACAGTTCCAACCTTTTTACGATCATCGTGAGGGATTCGACCTTTGAGACCGTCGGTCTTTGCGATTTTCGTGTCGCTGTTGTTGCCAATCGCTTTGCGATCACGACAAGTGCATTGCCGAGGGCAAGTGTTGGGGTGAGTTATTCGTCTACCATTCAAACCAGCGGGGGCGCGGCACCTGTTCGTTTTGAATTTTTGGGTGGGGCGTATCCGCCAGGCTTGCAGGGATTCGCTAACGGCCTGATCAGTGGAACGCCGACGGCGCCTGGCAACTACACGATGCGATTTCGCGTTACTGATGCTAACGGCAATAGCGCCAGTGGCGACGTCAGCTTGATCGTAGAGGGCCCAAGCTTGCGATTCGAAACGAGTTCATTGCCGAATGGCGAGGTTGGCCTTCTCTATTCTGCCGTCTTTCGGCTGGCTGGTAATCCGCCGGCTGCTTCGTTTCAGCTTTTGAGTGGCCAGCTGCCGCCG
>JAPKYY010000148.1 GCA_026394095.1 Acidobacteriota bacterium
TGAAGCCTGGCATCTATAGCCTGGCGAGGGCCTTTCGCGAGGTTGAGATTGTGCCGGTGTGGATCCAGAATTCTTCTCGAGTGTTGCCCAAGAGTGCGAAGTTTCCCATCCCGGAATCCTGTACTTTGTATTTTGGAAGAGCACTGAGACTCGATGAGAATGAGGAAGCAACCGCTTTCCTTCTGCGATTGGGTAGAGCCATGGACGGGCTGAGGCAAGAGGCCGCAAGATGACACCGGCCATTGAGTCTGTCTTTATGGGACTCTTCGCAGTGCTTACGCTAGCCACTGTAGTGGGATGGTGGCTGGGACGCAAGCGACCGTCGCGCGCAAGTGAGAATCTCAAGGCCCGCATTTACTCGTGGTGGGTGATGATCCTCGTCGGTGGCCTCGCGATGCTGCTGGGCCATTACGGCGTGGTGCTACTTTTTGCGGGCCTGGCCTGGTTTGCCTTGAAAGAGTATTCTTCTTCCGATCCAAAAGGCGAGCCGGGAGCCCTGTACTTTGCAGCGGTCCCTGTACAGTTTGTGCTGGTTGCCTTCGGCCAAGAGTGGGCAGCGCTTTTGTTGATTCCGATTGCCGGGTTTGTGTACGGGAGAGAACGCTGGCTTGGCTTGCTGCTCTGTGTCTATTGCCTTTCGTTTATTCCAGCGTATGGGAAGGCTGAATCGATGCTCTTTTTTGTATTGGTGGTGCAGGCGAGCGACGTGTTGCAATACATCTGGGGGAATCTAATTGGAAGGCATCCTATTGCGCCGCGCATCTCTCCATCCAAGACCATAGAGGGCCTGGCAGGAGGCATGGCAAATGCAACAGCTTTGGGTGTTTGGCTTCACGATCTGACACCGTTTGGAATCATGGGCGCAGTGTGGGTTGGGCTTATCATCACCTTTGTGGGTTTCTTAAGTGGGTTGGTCTTTTCAGCGATTAAGCGAGAACGAAAGCTGAAGGATTGGGGAAGAGCTATAGCGGGTCACGGCGGAGTTCTGGATCGAGTGGATTCGCTTTGTCTGCCGGCCCCATTGTTTTGCTGGCTCCTGCAAAGGTATTCCTGAGGCGAGTTTTCACGATCTTGCGAAGAGCTTACCGTTGACTGCTGCGATAAGATTCATCCCATGAAGATCACCCGCCGTGCGCTTTTGGGCTCGTTGCCGTTGCTTGCCCAGACCGGGAACTATCCACCGAATCTGCCTGGCTTCGAGAAGGAGTTGTACCGGAAGGTGGGTGAGGTTGAACTCAATGTGTGGATCCTGGGACGGAGCGAGGGAGTAGCGCGGCCGGCTGCCGTGTTCTTTTTCGGCGGTGGCTGGACTGGTGGGACTCCGGGGCAGTTTCAGAAGCAAGCGGAGTTGTTAGTCTCCAAAGGAATGGTTGTGTTGCTGGCGGATTACCGGGTGAAGTCCCGGCACAATGTGGATGTGCCAGCTTGTATTGCGGATGCAAAGGCGGCGATACGATGGACGCGGGCGAATGCCAAGCGTTTGGGGATTGATCCGCAGAGGATCGTGGCTGGTGGTGGCTCAGCAGGTGGACATCTGGCTGCCGCTACTAGTCTGTTACCAGGTTTCGAGGATGGAGACAAGCTGAGCATCAGTTCGAAGCCGAACGTTCTGCTGCTCTTCAATCCGGTTTTGGTGCTGGCACCGGGTGAAGCAGTAGATCCAGGGTTGAACCGCGCGCTGACTGAGCGGCTGGGTGGTGACCCGAAGGCGGTATCGCCTTTTCATCACCTAAGCAAGGATGCACCGCCGACAATCATCTTTCATGGCAAGGCTGATACCACTGTGCCGTATCGCACTGTCGAGGCGTATCAACAGAGGGCAGTGTAGAAGTTTATGTTGCTGATTTCATTCAGAAAAGATCGAAATTGGTTTCGTTCGTGATTTTTCGTACTTTGACGGGCGGCAGCCCATTGGTTGGGGATGGGCTGCCGCGAAAGACACTTGTGGCGTCGGCAACTTTTCGAGATATTCAATTGTCGAAGAACTGGAGGATGGGTGCGGGCCCACGCCTCAAACTATTATTCGGCGGTGGGACCAAGTTTCGAGGGTGGGATTTGGCGGTAAAGCTTTGATAAGGATGGACTTAGATTATTCACAAATTGTTGTGAATCGTTTTTTGGGCAGTGTATTGGTGGTGGCGGATCTCAGCGTGGAGCCGGCGCGGATGGGTCGTGGGGAAGCTGCGGATGATTTTTCAGTCCTAACGCGTCGGACGGGCAAATCGGCTGGGCCGTAATATCGCGGGCGATGTGATATCATCGGCAACATGAGGATAGTTGTCGATACCGATGTTGTGGTCGCAGCTATGCGAAGTCCGACCGGAGCATCGGCTGCTCTTTTGATTCTGTTGCTGTCCGGGAAAGCAACATGGCTGCTGAGCGTAGCGATGGCACTTGAATACGAGTCGATTTGCATGTTGGCCGATCACCGGTTAGCGGCAGGTGCCAGCGAGCTCGATGTAAGGAACCTGCTCAACTCTATTCTTGACTGTATTGTTCCTGTTGAAGTTCACTATCAATGGCGACCACAGTTGTCTGACGCGAGCGACGAAATGGTGCTGGAGACGGCGGTGAATGGCCAAGCCGATGCAATCGTCACATTCAATCATGCCGACTATAGAGATGCGCCCAAGCGATTCGGAATTCAACTCTGGAAGCCGGCGGAAGCATTGAGGGAGATAAGAAAATGACACAGAGGGTATCGACTCGGGGAGTATCGACGTTTTCATTGCGTTTACCCATATCGCTGAAGGCCGCGGTGGAGCGAATGGCAGCCGCTGATGGAACGAGTATGAACCAATTTTTAGTGATGGCTGCAGCGGAGAAATTGTCTGCAATCCAGACGGCGGAAGCCTATTTTTCGGAGCTTCGAGGCCATGGAGACCGGGAGGTGGCGATTGCGTTTCTGTCACGTGCCGGCGGCGAGCCCCCACGTTCTGACGACGAAATCCTGTAGGGCGGGAAGTTTGCGGGCGGAGGTATCGAGAGGTGGACGGTCTGACTAGTCCCGCCTGCAATTTGGGCGAAATTTTCACAAGGCAAGTTTCGCTTCCTCAAATGATTTTAGCCTGCGACTGTCCAGATCCCGGCGCGGGCCCCTTTCGGGCAACCCAATTTCAGTTCCTGGCTCTTTTCTGGCTATCTCTGGGGCATGCCGTGCCGCCAGCTCATTCAACACTTTCTCCACAAAGTCTTTAGATCCCAATGGTTTGCCTGAGTATGTTGCCGACTTCAAACGCTTGAGTTGGCCCTCATCTCCCGGGCTTGTCAGCAATTCTTCCCAGTGCCTGGCCCCGCCGGAAGCGCTCCAAAACTGCATGTCGAGCAGGTGCGAAGTGTCTTTCTCGCTCAAATGCGCATTCGCGCTGGACCAGCGAAAGTCCTCCGCTGTGGGGACCAATCCAGCCCTCACGGGATTCATCTCGACATAGCGGATCGCACTCCACAAGTGGCTCTCTTCCATCGCGCAAGAGAAGAATCGGTTCTGCCACAAATGGCCACTGCGGACTCGCCGTGCGTTCGAGTATTGCGAATATCTTCCATGCGTTCGGCGCAGGCAGACGGCCAGGGAGTTCTCCTCTTCAGGCACCGCAATCAGGTGTATGTGATTGCGCATTAAGCAGTAAGCGAGAATACTGACTCCGGCTTGATGGCTGTACTCCTTCAGCAAATCCAGGTAAACGCGGAGGTCTCATTGGGTGTGGAAGACGATTTGCCGGTCGGTTCCGCGTTGGGTGATGTGATGGGGAAATCCGGGCAAAACGCGCCGGGCTGTTCGAGGCATACGCTTGTAGTGTGAGGGCAGCGCATTTTTTTTCTCTCACTTTTGCGGAAGGTGCAATTCAGACTGTCCCCTTCCCGCAACTTTTTTCTCTCACTTTTGCGAAAGGTGCAATTCAGACTGTCCCCTTCCCCTCACTTTTGCGAAAGGTGCAATTCAGACTGTCCCCTTCCCTGTCCCCTTCCCGTCCCCTTCCCGTTTGCATACGGAGACTACCCGTATGCAAGAGCGAAAAGGGTCCTAGTCAGGAATATGCTGCAATTGCGAAGCTGGGATCTCACTGGAGCTGCCATCATCGAACTCAACCAGCACTAAGTATGCTCCGATCACAACGTCAAATTCTGCCGCAGTTGACGATGTTTCGACTTGGCGAAAGCCACAGACGCTGGCAAGTCGATTGTCCGGATCGGACAATACTCGTACCGTACTGCCCCACTCAAAAGGAACGTCCATTATTGATTCACCGGTAACCATGGCGTGCCGTCCGGATTCGTGCGACCAGGGACATGTGCGTGCGGTCTCTGCGCCCTTGGGTCAGGGTGAGTACTGGGCTTGTGGGGACCATCTAATCGCATGCCGGTTGGGCGCCCTTGCGCATCTCTAACCTGGAGGAACCTCCCATCGGGAGAGCCCGTTAAAGTCTCTCCCGGCTTTAGAGGAATAGCATTACCTTTGGAGTCGACCATAACCTTGGCTGGCCCCTCCGCTGTATTGAGATTCCCTCGGGCTTTCGGAGCAGCAAGCAACTTTGGAGTTGCGCCTTCCACGGCGGCGGCACTGGCTTCGACTCTCGCGGCTCCGGAGACCGCACTGGAAATCCGTGCCGCCCCAGCTTCTGCTAGCGGCGTCACCAGCATTGCAAAACCAGCGGCTTCCATTCCTGCTCGCTGATCGTAGTTCGCTCCCTCAAATCGAGGCGCATCCGGGATGTTGGCACCGGTAAGGGCGTTGATCCCACGATTCAAAAGCGTAGCGGCATCGCTGGGGAGATTCGCTACCGCTTTAGCACCGCCGACTAGATACTGAAAGCAGTCGGCACCTGGGTAAAGGCAGCGACCCGTCGGATCGGTGTATCGCAATGGGTTGTTCCGAACATAGCTGTATAGATTCCAGCTCTGCGGATCCTCAGGCTTCTGGTCCGCGAACGGCGCATCCGGACTCGTAAACCGCCCCTGCGCCGCTGACAAGTACCGTGCCCGAAAATAATCCAGCCCAGTCTCGGCATCGCGTTCCTTGCCGGTAAACTTGACCGTGCCTCCCGCGACCGCGCCGAAACCTGCCACCAGGTCGCGACCTGCTTTGGAGGCTTGGCCTTCGATCTCGAGGCCATAGGGTAGGTAGTCCATTCTGGCGGTCGGCTCTACCTGGTTGCTTGCGTTTACGGTTACCTTCGTCACCAGCCTGGTGCTGCCGAGGTGGTCGCTGTGGAGGTAA
>JAPKYY010000689.1 GCA_026394095.1 Acidobacteriota bacterium
GACGGCCACCGCACCACTGCCTTCGTCGCCAGCCCCTACGCCCGCCGCGGACACATCGATTCCACCTTCTACGCACACCAGTCGATGCTCAAATCGATCGAGCTCATCCTCGGCCTCCCCACCATGTCACTCTTCGATTTGATCGCCCACGACATGCGCAACAGCTTCACATCAAAGCCAGACCTCACCCCCTTTACGGCCGAGATCCCCAAACAGGATTTGTTCGAAACAAACCCAAAGCTAAACGCACTCAACGGCCCAGCCCGCAAGGCCGCCATTGACTCTGCGAAAATGAACTTCAATGTCCCGGATGCCGCCCCAACTGAAAAGCTCAATCGAATCGTCTGGGGTCAGATCAAAGGCTGGAGCACCCCTTACCCTGCCCCAAAGAATACCACCTTCTCCCCCCTCGCCATCGATGTCGAGGACGAAGAGCGCGAAGAGCAGCAGGCAAAGAAGAGGTCTCGTGAACGCTAGCGCACTTCTATTTGCGATTTCCTGCTTTGCCCAAACAAAGCCAATCAAAGAAACCGCCAACATCATCTTCAAAACCAGCGGAGCGCCCCATGCGGCGCTCCTCGTCGTTCATGACGGCAAAACCTATTTCGAAGGCCACGGCAAAGCCAAAGAAGATTCCCTCGTCCGCATCGGCTCCATCTCCAAAGTCCTCAACACCTCTCTAATGGTGAAGCTCGTCGCTCAAGGCAAACTCAAGCTCGAAGACCAGTTGCAGCGCTACGCGCCACAGGGCACCTCCCTACCCCAGCCCATCACGCTGCTTCAACTAGCTACCCATACCAGCGGCCTCCCCCGCTCTTTCAACTACAAAGCCCGCTGGACCAGCTTCCCCAACACAGCCCCAGGCACCTCTGCACTCTATTCGAATCTCGCCTTTGTCCTCCTGGCAGAAGCCCAGGCAAAAGCAACCAACACCCCATATCCCCAACTGCTGGAATCACAAATTACCAAACCCCTGGGGCTCAAGGACACAACACCATCGCCCACCCCATCCCAATGTGAGCGTCTTCTCTCAGACCCTCCCTGCACCACAGACTTTCCTCTTGCCGGCACGGCAAGCGTCTACTCAACTGCCCACGACATGGGGATCTGGCTAAGACACCTCATCGCAAACAAAGCCCTCCACAAAACCTACATCGAGCGCGAAAGCCTCAAGTCAGTGGAAGGCCTCGACAGTGGAGGCCAGGCCGTGGCGATTGGTCTTGGCTGGATCCAACCGAAAACGACAACTAGAATCCTCGAGAAAACAGGAGGCCACGAAGGCTTCCTCACCTACATAGCCTTCACCCCAAACGGCCGAACCGGAGTCTTCGCCGTCATCACTACAATGGACCTTGAAGCCTCCCGCCGTCTGGCCGCCCGCGTAAACGAACTCATTGAGGAGCTGAACAAGAAATGAAACTGCGCATCATCATTCTCGCCCCTCCGCCAGGGATCGACTACGCCCTCCAATCCGGTAAAGGCAACGACTACACCATCCTCCAAAAGCAGCGCTCTACCGGCAAGGACCTCAGTTTCGAATTCAAGCTCGACGCGCTACGCGGGCCTCTAGTCCAGGGCCCAGCCGGCGGCAAATTCGTCTACATCGACATTGGAGCTTCAGCAGGCCAGCACGACACCGACATTCGACGACGCCTCAAAGTCCAGTTGCCAACCGAGATCACCGATGGATCCGTTGTAGTGAAACTGCCAGGAACCGCCAAAGACGGCACACCCACCTGCGCAACCCTCAAACCCTTCCCCGGCTGGTTCCCGGAATAACTTATAACTTTCCACTTGACAGTGGTGGCAAAATCATTGACACTAACCCAAGGAGGTTATTGCACATGCACACTTATAGTCAAGAATTCGTAAATCATGCAAACGATTGCGTTCTTGCTGGTACGCGCCGCTTCGGTAAACGTATGCCTGTCTGCATCGCGCAATGGCCACCGTCACGGATAGCTCAAAGGTAGAGCAACAGACTCGAAATCTGTGGTTTCCGGTTCGAATCCGGATCTTGCCAACTCATACCGAGCCCTTCAGCCGCGGACTCCCGCACTCCCCGTCCAATCCAGTCGTGTTGAGCAGCATCTTGCTGGCCCTGCGCATTCCCCAACAATGCCCGCTAAGCCGGATGAGAGTCCGCGTCTGAAGGCTCACTTAGTCTAACTTACTCACCATGGAGGTGATTCTGCCATGATTTACTTTTCTCGCGTCCAGGTCGGAGACCAGGAGCGTGTCCTGGTTGCCCGAAAGGGCCGCTTTGACACGATCCTCTCCCCTGGCTCGCACACCCTGATCGGATTTGGAATCGAGCTCGAGCGTCACTCAATCGATACCTCCATCTTCATAAGCCCCTGGACTTCATTCCTCGTCAACGAGCACCCCGCTTTGGTCTCCTCGCTGTTCCACGTCGTTGAGACGTCAGCGAGCGAAGTGGCTCTGGTCTATCGCGACGGGAAGCTCGAACGCCTCCAGGCACCCGGCGAGCGCACGCTCGTTTGGAAGACTACTGCGAAATTCGCGGTAGAGCTTGTGAATGTCATCGATCATCCCGTCGCTCCCCGAGCCCTCACTGCTCAACTGATCAAGTTGGAGTTGCATTCTCTTGCCACCTTCTACCACGTGGAAGATGGCAAGTGCGGCCTGCTCTTCTTGAGCGGCAAGTACGTCGAACTGCTCTCACCCGGCCTCTACGCGATGTGGAATGCAGTTGAGCAGCCGTCAGTTGAAGTGATGGATCTCCGCGTCCAGACCCTCGATGTCTCGGGTCAGGAAATCCTCACCGCTGACAAGGTCTCGATCCGCGTAAACGTCTGGGCCGAGTTTCAGATCGTCGATCCGCTCAAGGCTCGTCAGGCTGTCAAGAACCCGACCGAACACCTCTACAAGGGCGTTCAGCTCGCGGTTCGCCAAACCCTTGCCAAGCGTACTCTCGATGAAGTGCTGATTGCTCGAACGGATATCGATGCGACTCTGGCATCCGACGTCCGCGAATCGGCTGCCCAGTTTGGTATCCGTGTTGGGGCGATCGCAGTCAAGGACATCATCCCCCCGGGAGAAGTCCGCGAGATACTCAACCAGGTCGTTGCCGCCGAGAAGAAGGCCCAGGCCAACCTGATCGCTCGTCGTGAAGAGACTGCTGCTACTCGCAGCCTGCTCAACACGGCCAGGCTGATGGCGGAACACCCGCTATTGGTCCGCATGAAGGAACTGGAAACGCTCGAAAAGATCGCCTCAAAGGTGGAGAAGATCCACGTTTATAGCGGTACCGACGGGCTGCTCCAGAAGCTGGTCTCAATTGCTGACTAGAACTTTCCGCACCGGCGCATCTACGCCATCCACACTCAGAATCAGATCCTGAGATCCGGATGGCACGGATGCGCTGAGGCGGAAGTTCACCTGATACACCCCGACAAATCCGGGTGCTGCCCCTGCATAGTCGATGTCACATGCCACTCCACCAACCCGCAAAGTCGCAGATCTCCGAATCCTCGCACCTTGATTCAAAGCCTCACCAGCTGCCACCGGCAAATCCATCAAGCCCA
>JAPKYY010000557.1 GCA_026394095.1 Acidobacteriota bacterium
GATGTATTGTTTATGTTCAACGAGTTTGGCCTTGAGCAGTTCTTTCAGTTGCAGGCCCTTCGCGCCGGTTTGCGGGACACGGTCAATCGTATCCATTACAAGATGAAACCGGTCCAGATCGTTTAATACGGTCATGTCAAAGGGCGTAGTGATCGTACCTTCTTCTTTGTAGCCGCGCACATGGATGTTGCCGTGATTGGTGCGGCGGTAAGTCAGTTGGTGAATCATCCGGGGATAGGCGTGGAAGGCAAAGATCACGGGCCTATCTTCGGTAAAGAGAGCGTCGAAATCCACATCGCTCAGTCCGTGAGGATGTTCTGAAGCGGGCTGAAGTTTCATCAGGTCGACGACGTTAACTGCCCTGATTTTTAAGCCGGGCAAATGTTCGCGCAGGATTGAAACGGCGGCGAGTGTCTCCAGAGTCGGGACGTCGCCACAGCAAGCCATGACCACGTCGGGAGCGAGTCCCCCATCGTTGCTAGCCCATTGCCAGATACCGATGCCAGCCCTGCAATGCGTCTCTGCGGCATCCATTGAGAGCCATTGGGGTGATGGGTGCTTCCCCGCAATGACAACGTTGACGTAGTGACGGCTGCGGAGGCAGTGATCCATCACTGACAGAAGACAGTTGGCGTCTGGCGGCAGATAGACGCGGACAATTTCAGCTTTCTTGTCGACGACCAGACCGATGAAGCCGGGATCCTGATGAGTGAATCCGTTGTGATCCTGCCGCCAGACGTGCGAGGCCAACAGGTAATTCAATGAAGCGATCTTGTGGCGCCAGGGTATGTGCGCAGTGACCTTCAGCCACTTGGCGTGCTGATTGAACATGGAATCGATGATGTGGATGAAGGCTTCGTAGCAATTGAAAAGGCCGTGCCGCCCCGTAAGCAGGTAGCCTTCCAGCCAGCCCTCGCACTGGTGTTCACTGAGCATCTCCATCACCCGGCCGGCAGGAGCAAGAAACTCGTCGCTCGGCCGAAGCTCTGCTTCCCACTGGCGCCCCGTTTCCTCGAAAACTGCTTCAAGGCCGTTGGAGAGCGTTTCGTCAGGGCCGAAGATTCTGAAATTTCGCTGCTCCGAATTGAGCTTTACAACATCCCGCAGAAAGCGGCCCAGAATATGTGTATCGCCAATGCCCGGTGTGCCGTGCACAGATACATCCACAGCGTAGTTTCGGAAGTCCGGAATGCTGAGATCGCGCAACAGAAGGCCGCCGTTGGCATGAGGATTCGCCCCCATGCGACGTGCCCCGGCCGGGGCGAGCGCAGCCAGTTCCGGCAAGATGCGGCCCCGGTCATCGAAGAGTTCCTGTGGCCGGTAGCTCAGTAGCCAATCTTCAAGCTGCTTGAGATGCTCGGGATGTGTTGCCGGGTCTGAGAGAGGCACCTGATGCGAACGGAAGGTGCCCTCCATCTGCTTGCCGTCTACAACCTCTGGGCCTGTCCATCCTTTGGGCGAGTTGAGAATGATCATTGGCCAGCGCGGCCGCTCGGCTTTGCCATTGGCTCGAGCTTCTGCCTGGATCGCCTGGATCTGTTCTATGGCTAAGTCCAGGGTGGCAGCCATGGCTTCATGCATCAGCGACGGCTCGTGCCCTTCGACGAAATACGGGGT
>JAPKYY010000329.1 GCA_026394095.1 Acidobacteriota bacterium
GACCGGACGAACAACCCGAACGCCGTAAGCCGCAGCCCCGGCAAAGTCGCGTGTATTGAACGTCACGATCGTCGCTTCGGCACGGGCCGCCAACTCCAAGATACGATCATCATCGGGATCGCGAAACGCCGGGCGCAGCCGGAATTGAACTTCAACGAGTTGCGCCACTCCGAACAAGTAATCCAGCAACAAGTCAACGTCGGCTGCGCTGATGACTGTTTGCATGACCTCGCGCTTCAAAACATCGTCGTATTCGAGCGCAACCGGCACCGACAAATACGGGCACCAACGAGGATCACCCAGCATTTGCAGGATCCGAAAGGAGGTTCCCTGGCGGGAGCGCAGCGCGGCTACGAGAACGTTCGTATCGATTACGGCGCGGTGGACCACTGCTGCTACTTTGGCCCTGGAAAGGCCCCAAGTTGTACGGCCAGTGCGAGGGAATCCGTGACGCTCCAACGTTCCAGACACTTCTGGCCTTCGAAGCGGAGAATCGTCATCCCAGCCAGCCTGATCGATTTTCCGGTCGCATTCAAACCCAGGATCGGCCCGCGGTGCGTGCCTGTTATCAAGAACCGAACGATCACTTTGTCTTGGGCCTCGAGGATGTCTTCAGCCGTCACGCGAGCGTCGGGAAAAGCTGCCCAGAAAGCAGTGTAGTAGAGTTTGACGCTTTCGATACCTGGGTCGACTCCGTCATACCCGTGGAGTACGATGCCGGGCGCGTAAAGCTCGAAGTAATGCTCGCGCTTGGCCGGGTCTGAGAAGGAAGCGAGCGCCTGCTGCACGATCTTTTTCTTTTGCAATGTTGCTCCCTCCACGGTGTGAGAAGCTGGGATGCCGCCAAATCCTGCAAGAATAGCTAGCATTTTGCGACGATGTAGCGGACGTTGGATCATCCTTTTTAGGATAACTCCCGACTGATGTTTCAGTGTAGAGCATAAGCCGTCAACACCCTCGAGGAGCCTTGTTAGGCCGCATCAACAAAGGTGATTATAATCCGCTTGCCGAGGCAGGCGAGGGCGGCCTGAATGTTTTCGGGCTTTGTGTCGTGCTTCGGATTGAGCATTCTCCGCACCACTGTTTCGCTCACCCCAAGCCGTCGGGCGAGTTCTGTATTCTTGAGTTTTAGTTCGCGCATGGTCAGGTAGAGTGCGAGTTTCGGGGCAAGGTAAAGTGGCACGCTCACCATTCGTTGCCCGCGTTTGGGTTTAGAGGGTGTTGGGATGGCTTCGCTGCGAGCGATACGGCCCGCGATTGCCTCCGCTAGACAGTCGGCGGCTTGCTCGATCGCGTCTTCCAGATTGTCGCCACTAGTGAGCGCTTCTGGAAGGTCGGGAAATTGAACGAAGAGACCTTCGCCGTTGGTCTCGGCTTGGAAAATAGCCGGATACGTTGCGCTGAACATTAGAGGTCCTCTTTACTAATTCCGATTTGCTTGCACATGTCTGCTAGCAGGCCCGGCTGACGGATGTGTGGTGCGGGGGATTGTCAGCTAAGCTCGATTCTAATGGATTTCACTATTCTAGAGGCGCAGGTGGATATGCGCCGAGGCTATTTTAGTGGCGCGCCGGGCATTTTGGCATCGGCGCTTGCCTGGTCTGTGGCGGCCTGGATTGCTGTTTTTGTTTCGCCGCAAAGTGCGATTTTGGCGCTGCTGGTTGGGGGCATGCTGATTCATCCGGTGGGGCTTCTTATTTGCAAGATGCTTGGTGCGCGGGGGAGTCATAGTAAGGGCAATCCTTTGGGTGAGCTGGCAGGGGCTAGTACGTTCTGGATGATTTTTTCGCTGCCTCTGGCTTATGGGCTTGGCTTGCAGAATGCTGGCTGGTTCTTTCTTGCGATGTTGCTGGTGATTGGTGGGCGCTATCTTGTGTTCGCGACGCTTTATGGGATGCGGTTGTATTGGGGGCTTGGGCTGGCACTGGCGGCTGCTGCGTTTGCGTTGGGGCCGATGCTGGTGCCTGCGCCGGTTGGCGTGATTGTTGGTGCTGTGCTTGAGACTGTGTTTGGGGTGATTTGTCTGGTGATGCACCGCCGGTGGGTGAGAGTTGGTTAGGAAATTGGTTTTATGTGGTTGCGATATTTGGCGGTAGTTCCTCTTGCTGTTTCCTGCTTCTGGGCGTGGACAGCGTGGCGTCATGCTCGAACGCGGCGGGAGATGGCTCGCTGGCCAGTGGCTGAGGGCCGGGTGGTGCAAAGTGCGATAGAGGAGCGTCAGACTACCAGAAGCACTACCTATGGTTTGAAGTTGGCTTAAGAGTTCCGTGTTGGGAAGCAAAGTGTGAGGTCTGGTTCGCAGAGTCCGGAAGGGGTTGTTTTTACTTCATCGCGGCAGCGGGCTGAGCAGGAGGTGGCGCGGTTTCGGGTTGGAACGAAGGTTCGGGTTCGATATGAGAGAGACAATCCGCGGCGGTGTTTTCTGGAAGGCCGCGGGGGAGGGCTAGGGATTTGGATTTCGGTGGCGGGAGCGTTTGCGTTTGCGGGGGGAGCGGCGCTGATTTGGCGCTTCGTTTGAACTGTTGGAGGAATTGAGATAGTTGCAGTAGACTGTGGACGATAGACGATGGTTAGCCGCGATGTCCTTCACGAACTTTTCGATTCGCTTCCTGAAGCGGAGATCGCTGTTGCCGAGCGCTTTCTGAAAGTTATCTCGAAAGCGCCTGTTGGGCCGGAGTTTGCCGAGTCCATCCGCCGCGGTCTTGCCCAAGCCGAAGCGGGCGACACTGTAGTGTGCCGCGATTTCGCGGAAATGGTCGAGAAGCTGCTCGACTAGGCTCTAGTTTTGCGATTCCAGGCATTCGCAAATTCGGAACCAAATTGCCTTCGCCGAGTTTCTTAGAATTTGGTTTGCAACTGTCCACCTATATACCGGAAACGGCACGGTACGCTCGCCGTGGGTATAGCATGGTAAAAGAGAATCGGCTTGAATGAAAATCATTTCCAGTTCGAGTGGGATGAAGAGAAGGCTTCGTCTAATGTCCGGAAGCACGGCGTCTCTTTCGAGTTGGCATCTTCGATCTTTGGTGACCCAAGAATTCTTACTGTCGCAGACACGACTCATAGTGAGACGGAAGAGCGCTGGTTCTCGATTGGATTGGCGAACAATGGGGTGCCGATGTCGGTAGCCTACCTTTGGCTGGATGCTGGAGCTGCTCTGATCAAAATCCGACTTATAACCGCCCGACGTGCGACGGCTACCGAGATTCGTTTTTACACCGAAAACCAATGACAAAGCAACTCAACGACGAAGAAATGCCAACGGAAATCGACTTCAGCAAGGCCACGCGTGGACTCCATCAAGTTCCCGCAGGGGCGGGCTGAACGTAAGGGTATTGCGCTCTCACAACTTCTTACAGATGTTTTGAAGCGTGATATTGAAATTAACGAAGCGCTGAAATAGGATTCTTCAGGACCCGACCTGCGCTGACTGACTTTAGGCCAGATGTGGCAGGGAAGTGTGGCTATGCGTGGTTGAATAACTAATGTTGCTGCGACATCGCTGCGCGCAAAACGTGGTCAGCATCCGACGCCGGATTTTCTCATACGAGCAAAGACTTCGGCATCCAAGCGTGTGGCTACCAATTATTTGAGGGCGCGTTTGAACTGCGCAAGTTGCTTAGCTGAAAGTGCTGGAATATCCGAGTAGTCGATGTGGGCATCGCTACCGCGAGCTTGGGTTTTGGCAATTCTATCGAGCATTGACTTCTGGCGCTTGGTAAATGGTTTGCTCCAAATCGATTCGGCGCTTTTGCGGATTGGTTGCGCGGGCTGAGATGGTCTCGATTGCTTCTTTAACATTCGGCTTTATCGAAAGCTTTTGCAGGCTTTAGCCGCGCTGCTGCCAGTGGGTTTCTGCTACTGAGCCGTCGGGGCCTACTGTGAGGGTGACTACGAGGAGGCCGTTGCCTTTGGGGATGGTGGGGAGGTTTAGGGCTTTCCAGATGTAGAGGTGGCGGCCGCTGGTTCCTTCGACAATTTCAGTTGGTGGGCCGAAGACTTTTTCGGCTTTACCGAGAGGATCAAGAGTATGAGTTCCCAAAGCATGGTCGTCTATGAAAAGATGTTTTCCAAGTCCAGTATGCGTTATCTAATTTTTCTTTTCACTGTTTCGGCTTTCGGCCAGGGTTTGTTCAATGGGAATTTTGAGAAGACGGTGAACCTGAAGGCCGGTGAGGTGGTTGAGGTGTCGGCTGGGTTGCCGGCTGTTTCGACGCTTCCTGCTAATGCGCGGATCCTTGTTGAATTTGGTGGCATGAAGAAGGTGGTTCATGCGCTGGACCCTGATTTGTTCTTTTACTATCGTGCGCCCAAGGCTGGGGTTTATTCGCTGACCGCTCGTGCCGTAGAAGATGAGGACGCTTTGTTTAATCAGCCACGGTGGCGTGAGATTGGGAGCATTGGGTTGCTGAAGCCGTTTCCCAAGTTGACGCCCTGGCCTAAGGGTTTGAGTGTGGCCTGGCGGGCTGAGGTGAAGCCGGTGCAACTGGGGACTGCAACGCGGGGGATGACGCTGGAGGTGGAGCCTAATAATTCGATTGCCGAGGCGCAGACGATTGTTCTGCAGGACGGGAATCAGCACATTGTTGGTGGGGCTGATGACATTGAGTATTTTGATAACGGTGAGGTGACCAAGGGCAAGGGGGACGACTACTTCAGGCTGGAGTTTAAGGGGACGGTGCCGAAGTTGTTTACCGCCAGTTTGATGTTGCCGGACCCGTTTGTGGTGGCGCGTTTGCGGGTGTTTAGTGCGGATGGGAAGGAGTATAAGGATGGGCAGAACGCGAATGAGCGGGTGCACCAGCAGCTTGAAGAACACAGGACGGCGATTACGCGGCGCTTTGTTCCGGGTGGGGTTTATTATCTGGCGGTTGAGTCGAATTCTCCTGGGTATGAGGTGGAGTTGCGGGTGAAGGATCTGGGGCCGTATAAGGATCCTCGCAAGGCGGTGCAACAGGCGATGTATGACCACATGACGCAGGTGCATGCGTGGATCTTGAATCGGCCTCGCGGAGCTTCGGTGGATCGACGGATTCGCGATACGGGGTCGCTGCTGGGGACGATTTGCATGAGCTGCCATACGCAATCGAGTGTGTGGGGGCCGGCAATGCCGATGCTGAATGGATACCCGATGGAGACGACTCATAATCTGCGGCAGTTGATCAATACGATGTATGAGTGTTTGCGGCCTACGAATGAGCTTGTGGAGGCGGCTAATAACACTAGCTTGTCGCCGCTTGATTTAGGGGATGGACCGGCTGGGACTCGAGCGGCTGGGTTCAATGTGGTGATGGCGGAGATGCTGACGGGGGCGAAGCGATTGCATTCGACGCAGCAGTTGCGGACGGCGAACTTCATGTTGCAGTCTGCTGACCCGAGTGGGATTAATGCGGCTGGGCCGGGATCGAATTACGGGCAGGCGGTGGTGTACCGCTTTGCTGGGACGATTCTTGAGCGGGCGTGGCGGGATACGAAGAACCCGAAGTATCTGGAAGCGCTGGAGGAGAAGGCTCAGAAGTTGCTCGATTTGAAGGCGAAGTATATCGATGACCATGCAAACCGGGTGGAGTTCTTCCGCAAGGTTTTCCCGATGGCGGGGCACAAGCTGGAAGCGAAGATTCTCGATCAAATTCATGAAGACCAGTTGAGCCTGAGGAAGCTGCAGAAGCCGGAAGGTTGCTGGGGCTTTGACGCCAAAGGTGAGTGTGACCCGGCTCCTACGGCGCTGGCACTGACGGCCTTTGGGGCCTTAGGGTATGACGATCGCGAAGAGGTGGTGAAGAAGGGTGTGGACTGGTTGCTCAAGACACAGGACCCTTATGGGCGGTGGAACAAGAGTGCTCTTACGGGCTTTGTGACTACGGCTTATGTGGAGCATGCGCTGGGGCGGCTTTATCCGATGAAGGCCGTGGCTCCGGTGCGGGCTGATTATGAGCCTAAGGCCGGAGAGAGTGTGCTCGATACACTGGCCCGGTTTCGGGCGATGGCGCAGTTGGGTTTGAAGCCTGAAGATAGGCAGTTCTTTGACCTGGTGTTGCCGGGGACCACGCATCCCGTTGCGGCGGTGCGGTATTTTGCGCAGATTGCGCTTGGGGCTTTGCGGGATGATCGTGGCGTCACGGCGCAGCTTGCCGGGGCAGGGGATTCGTCGAAGATGGTTCGCGAGGCGGCACGGTGGGGATTGCGGCAATCGATGCTCGATGACAAGGGCTGGGATTATGTGTTTGACCTGGCGAAGACGGGTGATGATTTGACGCGCGAGACCATTGCCGGCGCGCTGGTGATGCGGGCGGATGCGGTGATGAGTAGATCGAGTGTTGGCTTTGATCGACTGACTTCGCATTTGGACCGGATGATGAATCAAGACGGGTCGCCGGCTGTGAGATCGTGGGCGGCTCGGGCGGCGTGGAATTGGTGGATCTACAATCCGCCGGTTCGCAAGGCGGTGAATGCTTCAGTGATGCGGGCTCTCGAACGGGACGAGCCTAGCGTGCTTGCTGAGAATGCTTTGCGGTATCAGATGGAGGCTTTGTTTATTGCCAATGGGCAGCGGGCGAACCCGAGCAAGGAGCATCAGTATAAGGAATTGTCTGAGTTGTTTGAGAGCTTGTCGAAGCGCCTCGATGGGCGTGCGCCGGATGTGTTGATCGACAGGTTGACGGCGATTTCGGCTACCTATTACAGCCAGGCTGGCGGAGATGGTGGGCCTGCAGAAGAAGTTGCTTGATTATGCTTCTACGGGACCGGAGAATTTGCGGACGATGGCTTCCACGTCGCTAGCTGACCCGCGGTTGATTACGTTGCCTGCGTCGCAGGAGTTTGTTGAGCCGTTGATGGAGCAGTTCTACCGCGGGGCGAATGAGCCGGAACGCAGAGCAGAGTTGGTGGGGCCGATTGTGAAGCTGTTTCAGCGGGCTCGCTGGAATCTGCCCAAGAGTGAGGAGCAGCAGAAGATTTTCTACAAGATCCTGCTGCCTACCTGGAGTGTCGAGCGCGGGAAGCTGGAGGAGAATACGCGGCAGTTGTTGCAGATGGAGAAGGACCCGGTGGACTGGTATGTGTCGCAACAGATTGCCGGGATTCTGCATAACAATCCGGATTTGCAGACGCCGATGTTGTTGACCTATTACCCGAAGAGTTTTGATACGCCGATGCAGGAACGGTTGTGGGTTCCAGCGGTGAAGTGGATGTTGCGCTTTGGGCAGGAAGTGCCGGAGGTGGGGGCGGAGCAGCAGTTGCCTCCTGAGTTTGCTGCGGTGCGTGACCGGTCTATCGATTTGTTCTTGAAGTCACTGGAGAACAAGAGCGATGGGCGGACGCGGCGGGCGGCGTTGAGTCTGGCCGGGGACCCGATTGTGCGGAAGCATCCGAAGATTGCACCTCTGCTCGCGAAGGCGAGCCCACAGTATTTTGAGAAGGAGCCGGAAGAGATTACCAAGCTGAGCCCGGCCTGGAGGAAGAACTGGGAGTACTTCCGGGATTGGGTGGCGCCGGAGATGACCAAGCCGAATCGTGAGGACCAGATGAGTTGTCTCGGTTGTCATGGTGTGGCGGGACGTGTGCCGTCGATGGAGTTGTCTAATGCCGATGATCTTGGCTATGTGAAGATGCAGGGCCTGGCTAGCAATTACCGGGCGTTGCTTGAACGGGTGAATGAGAATTCGGTTGAGCAATCGAAGATTTTGCGCAAGCCGCTGAATGTGCAGAGCGGCAAGGAAGACGGCCATCAGGGCGGGCGGCGGTTTAATCCGAATGATCAGGGCTACAAGATATTGGAGCAGTGGGTTCGGGATGCGGCCAAGCTGAAGGGCCAGAAGTTAGCGGCAGGTAATCAATGAGTTATCAGGCAGAACTCGTAGGTGTGTTTGGGACTCCCGTGGCTGAGAACCCGACGGGGGTGATGCAGGAGGCTGCGTTTGCCGCACTTGGATTGAACTGGCGCTATCTGACGATTGAGGTGGGGCCGGATGGTTTGGCCGATGCTGTGACCGGTGCCAAGGCGATGGGCTTTCGTGGTTTCAATCTGACGATTCCGCATAAGGTGGCTGTGATTCCACTGCTTGATGCTTTGAGCCGTGAGGCGGATTTGATTGGTGCCGTGAATACGGTGAGGCGTGACGGGGATTTGTGGATTGGTGAGAATACCGATGGCCGCGGGTTCCTGAGGGCGTTGCGGGAGGATGCGCAGGTGGACCCCAAGGCCAAGTTTGCTGTGCTGCTGGGGGCTGGTGGTGCGGCGCGAGCGATTGCTACGGAACTTGTGCTGGCGGGGCTGGAGAGGTTGCTGGTGGTGAACCGGTCTGAGGCTCGAGGCAGGGAGTTGGTAGAAGATCTGGTGGAGAGGACCGGGGCGAAGGTGGAGTTTCTGCTTTGGCCGGAGCCTTGTCTTGAGGTGCCTGCGGATGCAGACTTGCTGGTGAATGCGACCAGCGTTGGGCTTTATCCGAATGTGGAGGCGATGCCATCGGTGAATCTGCGTGGAGCACCGGCGGGGCTGGTGGTTTGTGATGCGGTGTTTAATCCTGCGGAGACGATGCTGTTGCGTCATGCGAAGGCGTTTGGCCTGAAGACGCTGGATGGATTGTCGATGCTGGTGTATCAGGGTGTGATCGGGTTTGAGATCTGGACGGGGCAGAAGGCGCCGGAGAAAGTGATGAAAGATGCACTGAGCCGTGAGCTTACCTGTTAGATTGGAAGCATGAAGGGCAATCCTGAAGTAATCGAACATCTGCAAGAAGCGTTGAAAGCGGAGTTGACTGCAATTAGCCAATACATCCTCCATTCGGAGATGATGGACAACTGGGGCTATAAGGGCCTCGCCAAAACCACGAAGATGGAAGCGATCGGCGAGATGAAACACGCCGAAGCTGTGATTGAGCGCATGCTGTTTCTCGACGGGACTCCGAGCCTGCAGGAACTGTTCCCTTTGAATATTGGCCAGAATGTGAAGCAGATGCATGAGAACGACCTTGCGCTTGAGCTTCAGGCAATCGCCCGGTTGAACAAGGCTGTGGCCGCTGCTGTTGCCGCTGGTGATAACGGGAGCCGTGATCTGTTTGAGAGCATTCTCAAGGATGAGGAAGGTCATGCTGACTTCCTTGAAGCTCAGCTCACGATGATTGAGCAGATGGGCTTGCCGAATTACCTGATGGCGCAGATCGAAAAAGAAGGCGCTTAAGTAGTTCTCCTAGTTTTGACGGCGGAACGATACACTGATACGTATGCGTTCCGCCGTTTTATTTTTGGCCGCAGTTATGACACTGTCTGCCCAGCGCCCCTTTAGTGGAGCTCCCGAGACCAAGCAAGCTTTGGACAAACTGAATGTGGTTGGTAGTGTGTTGATGATTGCCGCACACCCGGATGATGAGAACACGGGCGTGATTGCTTATCTTGCTAGTGGGAAGAAGGTTCGCACGGCCTATCTTTCGCTTAATCGTGGTGAGGGTGGGCAGAATCTGATTGGCTCCGAACAGGGTGTGGAGATTGGTGTGATCCGGACGCAGGAGCTATTGGCCGCGCGTCGGATTGATGGCGGGGAACAGTTCTTTACGCGGATGATCGACTTCGGGTTCTCGAAGACCGCGAAGGAGACGATGGAGAAGTGGGGCCGCGAGAATATTCTGCGCGATGTGGTTTGGGTGATTCGGAAGTACAGACCGGATGTGATCATTCGGCGCTTCTCTGGTACGCCTGATGACGGACATGGACATCACCAGACTTCGGCGATTATTGCGGATGAAGCGTTTGTGGCGGCGGCCGACCCTACGAAGTTTCCTGAGCAGTTGAAGTTTGTTGAGGTGTGGCAGGCGAAGCGGCTGGTATGGAATTCTTTTGGTTCGATGCGCCAGATTGAAGTGGATCCCGCGAGCCAGCCAGACAAGGTAGCGATGGATGTGGGCGAGTTTGATCCTTATCTTGGATATGGATATGGTGAGATTGCCGGTTGGAGCCGTTCGCAGCACAAGAGCCAGGCGATGGGTGCGGCCGAGCGCAAGGGTGCGCAGGTGAACTTCTTCTCGTTTATCAAGGGTGAGCCGATGAAGAAGGACCTTTGGGAAGGCATTGATACGACGTGGAACCGGGTGTCTGGGGCGGGGAAGATTGGGGAGTTGCTGGCGAAGGCGGCCAAGGAATTTGATGGTGCGAAGCCTACGGCTGTGTTGCCGCATTTGCTTGAGGCGCGGAAGTTACTGGCGGGCCGGACGGATCACTATAGCGTGTTGAAGCTGAAGGATCTGGATGAGGCGATTGCGCTGGTGGCCGGGCTTTGGACTGAGTTGCAGGCTGACAAGTACCTGGCGGTGCAGGGAACGACGGCGAAGATCAAGATTGCGGCGATCCAGCGGAATGGCGAGGAAGTCACTTTGCAGAGTGTGGCGTTTAGTGGCGTGCCTGGTGTGGTGAATGCCGTGAAGGCGGCGAAGCTCGAACGGAACAAGACTTTGACTGTGCCCCTCGATTGGGCCGTTGCGGCGGATGCGCCACTGACGCAGCCTTACTTTCTGGTGGAGCAGCGGAGTGATGCGATGTTCAAGGTGTCGGATATGAATTTGCTGGGGCGGCCGCAGAGCCCTGCTCCGGTGATTGCGACGATGAAGTTTCTGGTGGCGGGCAGTGAGATCACGTTGACTCGCGAGATCACTCATCGCTATGTGGATCGCGGTGTTGGTGAATTGACGCGGCCAGTAACGATTGTGCCGCCGGTGTCGGTAAGGCTGGCGCTCGATGCGCTTGTCTTTCCTGGTGTTGAATCGCGCAAGGTGGAAGTGATTCTGACATCAAACATGGCCGATACGAAGGGCAGTTTGAAGTTGAATGTGCCTCAGGGTTGGAAGGTGGAGCCGGCTGCACTGGAGTTTAGTGTCAAGGCTGCGGCTGAAGAGAAAACGTTGAGCTTTGTGGTGACTCCGCCGGCAGGTGAGAATACCGGGATTTTGACGGCTGTTGCCGCCGTGGGTGGGCGTGAGATCACGCAGGGTACGCGGGTGATTCAGTATCCGCATATTCCTCCGCAAACGCTGGCACCGAAGGCTACGGCCAAGCTGGTGCGGTTTACAGGTAAGAATCTGGCGAAGCGTGTGGGTTATGTGATGGGTGCTGGCGATGAAGTGCCGGATGCACTGCATCAACTGGGTAGCGAAGTGATTATGCTGACCGAGCAGGATCTGAGCACGGGAGACCTATCGCAGTTTGATGCGATTGTGACCGGGGTTCGGGCATACAATACGCGGCCTGATTTGCGGGCGAATGCTCAGAGGATTTTTGACGAGTATGTTGCCAAGGGTGGGACCTACATTGTGCAGTACAACGTGCAGGAGGGTGGCTTCTTTGGTGGTGACCCGTTGTTGCTGAGCAAGGTGGGGCCGTATCCGATTACGGTGTCGCGTGATCGCGTTACCGATGAGCTGGCCACGATGAACATGCCGAAGCCGGACCACAGACTTTTGCAGTATCCGAATCAGATTAGCGCCAAGGATTTTGAAGGGTGGGTTCAAGAACGCGGGCTCTATTATGCGAGCAAGTGGGATGAGAAGTATGAACCGCTCTTCTCGGCCAATGATCCTGGTGAGAAGCCTATGATGGGTGGGACGCTTTATGCGAAGTATGGGAAGGGTAACTACATCTTTACGGGTGAGGCGTGGTTCCGGCAGTTGCCTGCGGGTGTGCCCGGGGCGTTTCGGATCTTTGCGAACTTCCTGAGTGTAGGTAAGAACTGATGCTGCCGCCTGAGTCAGAAAGCGCGCCGTTCTTTGGAAGCTGGAAGCGGATCTACTGGGCCGTGGTTGTTTATTTGATCGCGATCATTGCAGCTTTAGCGGTGTTTACCGCATCTTTCCGCTTATGAGAACTCTTGACTTGATCGTCCTTGTGGCGACGATCGGTTTTATCGTCCTCTACGGGTTGTGGAAGAGCCGGAAGACCTCGACGGTTTCGGGGTACCTGCTGGCGGATCGCTCTTTGCCCTGGCACACGGTGGCGTTGTCGATTATGGCGACGCAGGCGAGTGCTGTCACCTTCAT
>JAPKYY010000593.1 GCA_026394095.1 Acidobacteriota bacterium
GGCACCGCGCTCGCGCAACGTTTGCTGGCAGCAGGGTTCAGCGTCTTCGTCTTTGACCCGAGCTCCGAGGCTCGAATGCGGATTGAATCGATCGGCGGAAAAGTGCTGGCTTCGGAGGCCGAAGTCGCAAGACAATGCCGAAGGCTGATTCTTAGTCTTCCAGGCCCGAAAGAAGTATTGGAAGTTATGAATACAATCTCCGGGGATCTGCGGTCTGGAGACGTGATTCTCGATACAACGACCGGCGATCCTGAAAGCGTCGAGAAGCTCTGCAAAGAGTTGGAAGCTCGAGGGGTGTCCTACCTGGATGCGACATTAGGTGGCTCAAGCCGTCAGATATCGGCGGGCGAGGCCATTGTCCTCTGCGGTTCATCGCCAGAGGCATTTACTGCAACTGAAGACCTGTTGGCAGAATTTGGAAGGCAGGTCTTTCATACCGGAGCGACGGGCTCCGGAACTCGAATGAAGCTCGTGCTCAATCTGGTATTGGGCCTGCAAAGGGCTGTGCTGGCAGAAGGGCTTGCATTCGCTGGAAAAAGTGGCGTAGACCCGCAGCTTGCTCTTGAAATTCTCAAGGCAGGCCCGGCCTACGCCAGGGTGATGGACACCAAGGGGAAAAGGATGTTGTCTGAAGACTTTCAACCAGAGGCGCGACTGGCGCAACATTGGAAGGACGTCGGTCTGATGCAGCAGAGCGCCCGTTCGAATGGAGCGAAGATTCCACTCACCGACCTGCACGAGAAACTGCTGCGCGGCGCCGTTGATGCTGGCTGGGGTGGCGAAGACAACAGTGCAATCATCAAGGTCTTCTATTGATTCCGGGCAACAGTTAGAGTTGCTGGAACGGGATCGCTTGCCAGAGACAACGCAATCGAGGCCCATGCGGTTCCAGCAGCCGAGATGAATTGATCGGTGCCGTATGGGAAGCCGCTTTCAAAGTAGGGCTGCAGCCAGATGGCTCTTGTCTTGACATGCCAGGTTCCGTCGCTTGCCTGCGTCTGCAACAGATAGGAGATCCCTTTGCGATAGACAGGGCTGTGGGTAGATACACCCGCCGTGTGAAGCGCATAGAGAGCCTGGCCGGTTGCATAAGCGTCGCTGCCCATGTTGGACAATTGTGCCCAGCCGCCTTCAGGATGTTGTGTTTCCGAGAGTGCTTTTGTTGCACGGGAGATCGCTTCCTCTGAAGCCTTTGCCCAAACCAGCCCCATCAAGTGGAAGGCACGATCTTGAGAATTCGTGGGTGTCTGCCGCTCAAGCCAGGTTCTGGCTTTGCTGATTGCGAGTTCCGATTCAGCCCGGCTTGCTGAGGGGGTGTAGTTTTTGAGCGAGTAGATGGAAAGCGCTGCGGTCTGCATGTCGCCATTGGTCATCGGAGGCCGGCGGCTCTGACCGGTCTTCCAGTGTCCGTCTTCGGCTTGCATTGCGCGAATGTAATGGACAACGGCATCGGTGTAAGGGGTCTTCGGCTCCTGGTTCATACCGAGGTCAAAGAGCTCCCAAGCCATACCGACAACGCCAACTACGCCCAGGTCGAGAATACGCTCGGCCGAGATGCCTGTCATGGCTCCGGTCAACTGTGGGATCTCTTTGGGAGCCGGAATTGACCGGGCTCTTGCCAGACCAGCCGCAGCCGATGCAAGGTCTTGGGCGTGGCAGGAGTTACAACCCCCGATGCGGATGAAGTTGTAGCTTTGCTTTTCGAGTTGTGGGAGTGCCTTCTGCACTGCCTGTGCCGGGCTTAGGGACCTAGTATCACCGACTGGGGTGACGAGCAGTCGCGCGGTCTCAGCAACGCCAAGCAGACGGGCGATCTCAGTGTCACCACGTTTGGCGGCAAGCGATGCGGCCGTACTTTCATACTCTGCCGTGAGCTTCGTATCAGCTCCGCTGGCGAGAAGGAGCTTGACCGTGCCAACCGGCACTGCGTCCGATGCTGCTGCGTGCATGAGTGGCGAATAGCCGCGTTCGTCCTGGGTGTTCACCTTGGCGCCGCGGGCAATCAGGAGGCGGACGCTTTCTTCGACACCCTGCGTGGCCGCAGCATTGAGGGCCGTTTCGCCACGCTTGGTTTTCGTATTCGGGTCTGCGCCTTTTTCGAGAAGAAGCTTTACAGCGGCTGGCTGGCCACTCCCGGCGGCAAAGACTAGCGCGGAAGCGCCGGCAGCGTTCTTCGCATCGGGCTTCGCCCCTTTGTCAATCAGCATCTGCATTGCCTCGACGTTGCCGCGATTGGCGGCGGCCATCAATGGAGTAAGCCCTGTCGCAGTGCCGATATTCGGATCGGCGTTCTTGTCAAGCAGCAACTGGAGTAAACGGTTGCTGTTGCCGAGCATAGCTGCCTGTCGCAACACTGGAGTGCCGTCCACCAGGCGGGCATTCACATCGGCCCCATGGGCAAGCAACAACTTTACGCGGGCTTCGTCATAGAGTGCCCAGGCGAGAGGAGTCGATTTGCGCCGGTTCTTTGCGTTTACGTCTGCGCCCTTGTCGATGAGGGTCTTCATCGTGGCAATGGTTCCATATACGGCAGCGATGTGAAGTGGAGTCGAGTTTGCCAAATCGCGTGCCTCGATCAGTTTGGGATCGGCAGCAATCATACTGGCAACTGCTTTATCGTCACGGTTCCGGATGGCACTGAAGAAGGCTGTCACGGCGGGCGCCAGCGCTTTCGGAGCTGCCTCTTCTTTTACCTCGATGCGGTAGTCTGCACCCTGGTCAATCCAGGCTCGCAGCAAGCCGATCTCATCTTCGGAGAGGGCTTCGGTAGGAGGCATTCGCAAGCCGCCATCGCCGTTGACCACTCGCTTGATGAGTTTGCTGTTGGCGCTGTCGCCGGCAATGATCACCGGGCCGTAATCGCCACCGCGCATGGCTTGCTGGCGACGGTCGAGGCGCAGGCCTCCCTGGGCCACTTCGCCTCCGTGGCAGGAGAAACATTTTGCTGCCAGGAGGGGCTGGATGTCCTTGTTAAAGTCGACCTGGAAGCTCGAAGCAGTCTGGCTGAAGAGCAGGAGCGTCAGCGATGCGTATAGGGTCTTCATACAAAGGGAAGCGTGCCTGAAATGCAGAGCCCGCCAAAATAGTTTTGGCTACAGATAGAATGCAGAGATGTTTCGATTGCTGATTCTCCTCTGTAGTGGACTCGCGCTTGTCGCCCAGACCGGTCTTGATGCCGCGCGTCTGGCCAAGATCCCGGTTCGGATGAAGAGCTTTGTTGATGCCGGTACGATGGCCGGAACTGTAACGCTGGTGGCACGGCACGGCAAGATTGCTTCCCTTGATGCTGCGGGCTATACCGATATCGAATCGAAGCAGGCGCTGCGCACCGATGCCATCTTTCAACTGCATTCGATGACCAAGCCGGTTGTCGCCATGGCTGCGATGATGCTGGCCGAGGAAGGCAAACTTTCGATTCTGGATCCGGTTGAAAAGCATTTGCCGGAGTTTCGCGGATTGATGTTGCTCGAAGGCAGCACGCTCAGAAAGCCCGCCCGGCTGATCACCATTCGCGATCTGATGACCCACACCTCGGGCATGGTGCTGAACCCGCCAGCCGGGATTGGTGAGCTTCACGGAGCACTGCACAAGACGCTGGCCGAGGTAGTGTTGATCTACTCACAGACGCCGATTCAATTCGAGCCCGGGTCGAAGTGGCAGTACAGCAACGCCGGTATTGCGACGCTGGCGCGCATTGTGGAGGTGTTGGGAGGCATGCCGTTTGAGAAGTTCCTTGAGAGCCGCATCTTCGCGCCACTAGGCATGAAAGATACATATATCTATCCGCCCAAAGAGAAGTGGAATCGTATGCCGACGGCTTACATTCTCAAGGACGGCAAGCCGCTGAAGTACACCTCAGACCCGCTGGGCGAGGGTGCGATGAAGTTTCGCGATGGGGCAAAATACCCGCTCCCCGAGGGCGGCCTCTATTCGACGGCCAGTGATCTGTTTCTGCTCTATCAGATGCTTCTCAATGGAGGGCAACTCAACGGGCAGCGCATCCTGTCGCGACATTCAATCGAGACGATGACCAAGGTGCATACCGGGACTCTTTCTACTAACGGTCCCGGGATGGGTTACGGCCTGGCCTGGGCTGTGGCGCGGGATTCTGCCGCTGCGCCCTTGTCTGAAGGTACGTATGGACACGGCGGGCGCTATGGCACTTATTGCTTTATCGATCCTAAGCGCGACATGATCGGCATCTTCATGATCCACCGCGAGGGCGGGTCTGAAGAGCGCAACGCTTTCGTCAATATGGCATACGGCGCGATTCAGGACTAGCCGTTCGCGAAGGGGCTGCGCTTGATTGCGTAATCGAGCGCTTCCTTTGGCACTTCGTACTTCGAGAGTGCCTTGTTGCCGAGGTAGCCGAGATCTTTGATGCCGATCGGGCTGGTGTAGAAGGCGTCGACGGTCATCTTGCGCACCCAGTCGAAGAAGCGCGCACCGACGGCGAGTTCGTGTTCTCGCTTCACCGTGTAGTTGCTGAACTCTTTGTAGACGGCAGCCTTCTGGTAAACCAGCTCTTCGCTGCGGCGTTCGGCTTCCATGCGGCCTGCCTCAACCAGGAGGTCGAGCATGGCGGTTTGTTGTTCGGGTTTGGCAGCGACGAAGCCTGTGTTGTAGCGCTTGCGCATCTCAGCATCCATCCAGGCGAGGCCGCCGTGGAAGAGATCGGCGAGAGTATCGTTCTGGCTCGACAGGGTGTCGATGAACTCGGGGGCGCCAGCATCTTTGGCACTGCCGGAAACCTTGTCAGCGGGCACGATCAGCTCTGCCAAGCGCTCGAGAGTCTTGTA
>JAPKYY010000964.1 GCA_026394095.1 Acidobacteriota bacterium
TTTATCGCTCTGCTTTCCGAATTCTGGGCAACTCAGAAGATGCCGAGGATGTACTTCAAACCGTGTTTTTGCGTTTTCTTCGCCGCGATCTCTCCCTCGGCATCGTCGACAAGCCAGAGCCCTACCTCCGCCGTGCTGCCGTCAACGCCGCCGTTGACCTCATCCGCACTCGCAAAAACAAAGCCGCCTCAATCGAAGATCTCGCCCACGAACCCTCCCGCAAGGCCCAGCAGGAACTCAGCTCCCGGCTACGCGACGCCCTTTCCCGCATCGACCCCAAATGGGCTGAAATCTTCTTGCTTCGATACATCGAAGGCTACGGCAACAAGGAAATTGCCGAACTCCTCGACACCTCCCAAACCATGATCGCCGTCACACTCTTCCGTGCCCGGCAAAAACTCCAAAACGAAATTCGTCTCGAATCCGGCTCTCTCGCGCTGTAAACGACTCCACTCAAAAGGCAAAAGCAATGGACCCCAAAAACAACCAAATCAATCTCGATGACGCGATTGGCGCGATGAAGCAAAACGAGCCCACCGCAGAACAATCGCGTTCTGCGACTGCGCGCGTATTCTCGGCCCTTCAGTCAGAACCCGCCTCGATCATTCCTGACCGGCTGCGCAGCGAGGCAGACTTCTCAACCCTTCTCCAACCCTACTTGCGTGGAGAGCTCACAGAGGCCCAGCGTATGCTGGTCGACGACCACCTCGCCTCAAACCCCGCCTACCGCCGCCAGCTCGACCAGCTCCGCGGCAATGTGCGTGAGATGCGCCCGGTTTCCAAACCCCGCTCCACCACCCGCACGGTTGCCCCTTGGGCAATCGCCGCTGGCCTCCTCATCACAACCGGATATATGGCCCTCGACAGTATCGACCGTCTTATGGCACCGAACGGCCCCCGCGCAGAAATCGCTTCTGTCTCCGGCGACATCTACAAAGTCTCCGCTGCCGGCCTTGAAAGCGTGAAACCGGGCTCTCCCCTCAAAGAAGGGGAAGCCATCCGAACTGCTAAGGACTCCTCGGCCATTGTCCGCCTCCCGGACGGCTCGCTCATCGAGATGAACGAGCGCGCCGAACTCAGCATCTCCGCTGCCTACAGCGGCTCCACCATTCGCCTCGAACGCGGTAATATTCTGGTCCAGGCCGCCAAGCAAAAGCGCGGCGCACTCAAGGTTGCAACCCGTGAGAGCACAGTATCTGTCAAAGGCACCATCTTCTCTGTAGCAGCCGGCCTCCGCGGCACTCAAGTCGCCGTCGTCGAAGGTCACGTAGTAGTGGAACAAGATGGCAAAACCGAAGACCTCCTCCCCGGTCAGCTCACCGGCTCGCAGGCCTCCCTCAAGCGCAGCAAAGTTTCCGACCAGATCGCCTGGTCTAAAGATTCAGCCCGCTACATGGCGATGCTTGGCGAACTCTCAACCATCTCAAAACAAATCGAGTCACTCCCCCTGCCTTCACTGCGCATGGGCTCAAAACTCCTCGCGCAACTCCCGGCCGACACCGTAGTCTATGTGGCGATCCCCAACTTAAGCGGCACTGTGGCCGACGCAACTAAAATCTTTGAAGATCGCTTGAAGCAGAGCCCAGTCCTTCAGGAATGGTTGAATACCGCGCAGGTCGCCGAAGCTCGCAACCTCGCAGAAAAGCTCCGCGCTGCAGGCAGCCAGATCGGTGATGAGATCGTAATCGCCGCATCGGCTGGTGCCAACAAGAGCCTCGGCTCGCCCATCATCCTCGCCGAAGTCAAAGGCAGCGCTGCCCGCGCCACCCTCGACACCCAAATCCGTCAGATGGCTGGCGACACCAATCTCGGCAGCCACATCAATCTCACCGACAACCTCCTGGTCATCGGCGAAAACGCTTCTGTCTCTGGCGGCTTCGATTCCACCTCACTGGCAGCAACGGTCAAAAAGTCCTACGCCAAAGGTGCTGGTTGGATTCTTGCAGTTGATTTGGAACAAATCTTCGCGCAATCCGT
>JAPKYY010000188.1 GCA_026394095.1 Acidobacteriota bacterium
GGCGTAGACCGTCTGCGTCAGATCCGCGAAAAACTCGAACACCTCCGCGTCGATCTCGACCGTGTCGAGCGTGGTGCCGATTACAGCGCCGCCGCCCGCATCAAGTTCGGTGAGATCCCGCAACTCGAGCGAGAGCTCGCCGACACCGAAGCCAAGCTAGCTACCAACCAGGGCCAGGCCAAGCTTCTCAAAGAAGTCGTCGACGAAGAAGACATCGCCGCCGTAGTCGCCCGCTGGACCGGCGTCCCCGTCTCGAAACTCCTCGAAGGCGAAATGAAGAAGCTGCTCAACCTCGAAGCAGACCTCCACCAGCGCGTCATCGGCCAGGACGAAGCCGTCACAGCCGTAGCCGAAGCCGTCCTCCGCGCCCGCAGTGGCCTCAAAGACCCGCAACGCCCCATCGGCAGCTTCATATTCCTCGGCCCCACCGGCGTAGGCAAAACAGAACTCGCAAGGGCTCTTGCCGCTTACATGTTCGACGACGAACGCGCCATGATCCGCATCGACATGACCGAATACCAGGAGAAGCACAACGTCTCGCGCCTTCTCGGCGCACCTCCCGGATACATCGGCTATGAAGAAGGCGGCCAGCTCACAGAGCTAGTCCGTCGCCGCCCCTACTCGGTTGTCCTCTTCGACGAAATCGAAAAGGCCCACCACGACGTCTTCAATGTCCTCTTGCAGATCCTCGACGAAGGCCACCTCACCGATGGTCAGGGCCGCCGCGTCGACTTCAAGAACACGATCATCATCATGACCTCGAACCTCGGCTCGCACAAGATCCTCGAACACAGGGGCAGCTTCTCGGGCGGCGAATACGACATGATGAAACTCGCCGTCATGGACGAGCTCCGACACTTCTTCCGTCCCGAATTCCTCAACCGTGTCGACGAAACCATCGTCTTCCACGCCTTGAGTGAAGAGCACCTCAAAGAGATCGTCGAGATCCAGCTCAACGGCCTGCGCAAGCGCCTCGCCGAACGCAAGATCGAGCTCACCCTCACCGATGCCGCAAGGGCTCAACTGGTCCGAATCGGCCACGACCCCAGCTTCGGCGCCCGCCCCCTCAAGCGTGCGATCCAGAAGGAGATCGAAACTCCGCTCGCCCGCAAGCTCCTGGGCGGCGAAGTTCGCGACGGCACACACGTCAACGTCGACTACGATCGCCAAACCGGCGACCTCCGATTCGAAACCGTCCCGGCTGAAGAGCTCGAATCATTGTTAGCCTAAGGGCTCATGGATGATTTGCAGTTCGATAAGGCAGAGTTCTCAAACCCTTCGGGGATTGGGCCCTGCGTCATGTGTTCGACAAAGATCGAGTCCGAGTATTGGCATGCCAACGGGCAGGTAGTCTGCCCCAACTGCGCCACCACCCTGGGCACCGCACAACAGACGCCGGCAAAGAACCTTCTCCTCAAAGGCAGCCTCTACGCCGCAATCTCAGCCATCGGCTGCGCGATTGGCTACGCTGCGATTCTGATCATCACAAACTACGAGCTGGCCCTGATTTCGATCGCAGTCGGCTGGCTCGTAGGCAAAGCCGCCCGCGTCGGCACCGGTGGCCTCGGCGGCCGCCCCGTGCAGATCGTCGCGGTCATAGCCACATACATCGCCATCAGCGGCAGCCTCTTCTTCCAGATCCTCTACTCCTTCTTCAAAGAAGGCAAGATGGTCAACGGCATCTTCGGCTACGTCTATCTTTTTGTCATCTCGATGGGCAAGCCTTTCTTTGAACTCCAGGAAGGTTTCGGCGGCCTCCTCGGCCTCGCCATCCTCTTCTTCGGCCTCCAGCAGGCATGGCAACAAACCCGCGGCCTCAATGTCGCCATCGCCGGCCCCTACTCTACCGATCGAGTAAAAGAAACCTAAATGGACGAAAACAAATTCTGCCAGCAATGTGGTGAGCCACTCACTCCCGGTGCCATCCTCTGCCCCTCCTGTCACCGCCTCGTCTACACGGTCGAACTGCAGGAGTTGGCAGAACGCGCCCGCGCCACAGAAGCCGTCGGCAACACCGACGAAACCCGCGCCATCTACCAGCAGATGCTCCGCCTGCTCCCCCCCGGCTCCGCCCAATTCCAGGCCATCGCAAACAAGCTCGGTGCACTCCCCCCACCCAAAGATCACGACGTCCCAAAAGACCAGCCCTGGAAGAAAATTGTCACAAGCATGGGCGTCGCGGGCGCTCTCATCTGGAAGTTCAAAACCATCGCGCTCATCCTCCTTACCAAAGGAAAATTCGTCCTCCTCGGCCTCACCAAACTCCCTACGCTCTTCTCAATGTTTGCCTCAGCCGGCGTTTACTGGGCCCTCTACGGCTGGCGCTTCGCCGTAGGCCTCATCCTCAGCATCTACCTCCACGAGATGGGCCACATGTGGGCCTTCCGCCGCTTCGGCATCCCCGCCACAGCCCCCATGTTCATCCCCGGCTTCGGCGCCTTCGTCCGAAGCGAAGCGGTAATCACCAACCCCGGCCAGGACGCCCGCATCGGCCTCGGCGGTCCGTGGTGG
>JAPKYY010000136.1 GCA_026394095.1 Acidobacteriota bacterium
ACGGGAACCGTGATTACAGCCTGGGCTGGGGCGCTGTTGTTCTGGCCATCATTGACGATGAGCTGAACCGTGTACTGGCCGATGCGATCGAGAGACAGATTGGGCTTGCTGGTGCCAGGATTGATAAGGGCGGCGTTGCTTCCGGCGGGCTTGTTGAGGAGGGTCCATTGATAGGTTAAGGGTTGGAGTTCGGGATCTGTGGAGGCCGTGCCGTCGAGATTGGTAACTGTATTGATGAAGGATGTCTGATTAGGGCCGGGGTTGGCTGTAGGGGCCTGATTTGTAGGGATGGGAGCGATGACGGTGAAGGTGGCCGTGGAGCTTTGCACTCCTGTAGAAATGGTGATTTGGCGGGGACCTGGACTTGCGTTGGGGGCAATTGTGATGGAGGCGGTGGCCGTGGTGGGGCTAGTGACGTTGATCTTTTCGAGAATGCCAGGGGCAGCAGCACCTACTGAAATCGAGGGGCCGAAGTTGGCGGAGGTGCTACCGTTGAGAAAGTTTGTAAATTGACCGGTGAGGGAGACGGTGCGCTGCGTACCAGCGCTTGCACTAGAGGGAGAGAGCGTGACAGTTGCAGGTGGGTTGACTGTGATTCGCGAGGAGTTGGTACTGGTGAAATTCTGACCAGTAGCGGTGGAGCCGGAGATTGCTACGTTGTAGGCTGCTGGTGTGGCGAGGTCTGCGCCGGTGAAGTTAAATGTGATGCGGCGGGTAGAACCAGCAACGGCAGCAATGGCTGTGGGTGTTGCGGTCATCGCGGTGCCTGGTGCTGTGACAGGCGTCATCGTTACAGTGAGTTGATTGGGGTTGATAGTGCCGGTAGGAAAGCCGCTGCCGGTAAGTGTCATGGTGGTGACGCGGGGCTGACCGGCGGCAGGAGAAGTTGTAGCAGTGAGGGTGACCGGGATGGTGGTTTGTGCCGTTGCCAGATCTGTTGGTGAGAGCCAAGAGAATGAGATCAGGGCCGCTGCCAGGTTACGCTTGCGGCACCGTAGCATTGCACATCCGGCGGCAACCAGCAGCCAGGTTGTGGGTTCCGGGATGCCTGCTTCTGGAGTGGAGGCATCTACGGTGATCAGAGCGAAGTCGCCTGTCGCGAGTTCATTTCCGCTCAATGGAGACAGGGTGGCCGAGATGTTGACTGAGGAGGCGATCACCTGGGTGCCGCCGTCGAGAAAGAAAGTGCCAGGACTGAGAAGGGCCTCGAAGAGTGCAAATGAATATGCGACGTCACTGGGCACCTGGACAATTGGATTGAAAGATGGGTCGAGAAGAAATCCAGGACCAATATCACCAAGCAGG
This sequence comes from Acidobacteriota bacterium, assembly GCA_026394095.1. GTDB lineage: Bacteria > Acidobacteriota > Terriglobia > Bryobacterales > Bryobacteraceae > Bryobacter. Next base: position 1,306 of record JAPKYY010000136.1, read on the forward strand.
ATGACGATCTGCGGGCCGGTAACCGGGTTCAGCGTGAGTGTCGCATTTTGAAAGATGAGGTCATCAGTGACTGGGAAGTCTGGTGGCAAATAGAAGGAGCCAGTGAGATTGGCGACATTGAAGGCATTGACCCCGGGACTAGTAGCAGCTGGAATAAATTCGTCAAATGACAGGCTTCCGAGATTGATGATTGCGGCTTGTGCATTGTCTTGCCAGCTAAAGGCGAGTAGCAGGATGCCCAGAATTTTTAGTAATTTCATAATTCCCTTCCGAACAAGGCGGTTCCTTTGCAGGACGCCCTCTGAACTCTAAGGGCGCAGGCGGATTCAAAGGTGACTCATGGGGTGTAGAGAGAAATGAATCGGAAAGTACTAGAACCGGAAGCGCCAACCGTTGGCGAGTGTCAAGATATGAGAATCATGAAGACACGGCAGTTGGGTAAGAGCGGGCTTGAGGTTTCAACGATCGGGCTTGGTTGTATGGGGATGAGTTTTGGCTATGGCCCAGCGCATGACAAGCAGGAAATGATTGCCTTGATGCGGGCGGCAGTTGAGAGGGGTGTGACCTTTTTTGACACCGCCGAAGTATATGGCCCGTTTGTCAATGAAGAGCTGGTGGGTGAGGGGCTTGCGCCATTTCGAGGACAGGTGGCGATTGCTACCAAGTTTGGATTTAAGCTCGACCCGGAAACAGGGAAACAGGCTGGCCTGGATAGCCGGCCTTCGCATATCCGGGAAGTGGTTGAGTCTTCGCTGAAGCGGCTTCGGGTAGATGCGATCGATCTTCTCTACCAGCACCGGGTAGACCCTGAGGTTCCGATTGAGGATGTTGCCGGGACGGTGAAAGACCTGATCGAGGAAGGCAAGGTGAAGTACTTTGGCTTGTCGGAAGCAGGGGTGCGGACGATCCGACGGGCACATGCGGTGCAGCCGGTGACGGCACTGCAGAGTGAATATTCACTTTGGTGGCGGGAGCCTGAGGCGGAGATCCTGCCGGTGCTTGAAGAACTTGGGATTGGGTTTGTCCCGTTTAGTCCTCTCGGGCGGGGCTTTCTTACTGGCAAGATCGATGAGAATACGAGTTTTGACAGCACGGATATGCGTAACACCGTGCCGCGCTTTGCGGCAGAAGCGAGGGCGGCGAACCGTGTTGTTGTTGAACTACTGGCCGGGATCGCTGCCAGCAAGGGAGCGACGCCTGCTCAGGTGGCCCTGGCCTGGTTGCTGGCACAGAAGTCATGGATCGTGCCGATTCCGGGGACGACGAAGCTGCACCGGCTGGAAGAGAACCTGGGGAGTACTTCAGTTGGGCTGACGGCAGAAGACCTTGCTGCGATCAATGAAGCTGCGTCGCAGATTACGATTCAAGGAGCACGGTACTCAGAGGCGGCACAACGACAGATCGACCGCTAAAAGACGAATCAGGGAACTGGTTTGAGCTCCACCGGGATCTCCACCGTTGGCTCCCGGTCGCCGTGGAAGATGCGGGTAATTTCGCCGGCCAGAAGCAGGTACCAATCGCTGGGAATGGCTGTGCCATCGGCATCGAGAGCGAGCCAGAAGCCCTGGGCAGGGGCCTCGTCGCGACGTCCGGCTACCTTCATGATGGCGGTGGCTTCATCCACTTCGTCGAACATGGCGATCTTCAACATCGTGGCGCCTGCTGTTTTGGCGTTGTAAGCCTGACGCCAGAGGAAGTCGCCGCTCAGGCGAGGGATCTGGTTGGGCCGGTTGTTCTTCTTCAGGTTCTGCCAGGAGAAGCCCGGAAAGACGACCGGCATGTAGAGCTGGCCATTGGCTGTAGTCAGTTTCAGGTCGGGAATCAAGACATTTTTCTTCCAGTTGTCTGCGGCCACAAGCGAATCGTAGCGACCTACATTCCAGGGCTGAATCACGTCCATCATGGCGTAGACTTCAGCCCATTCCGGTTCTTTCCTGGCGTCATTGGACAGGGTGCCCCAGCGGGATGGAGTGCCACCCATGTAAGTGACGTTGTAGCGAGCCTTGAAGTCGGTGATGAGAGCTTTTGCTTCCTGGGCTGTTGCCGGCGGATGGTTGCTGGTATCAAGACCCATACCCCAGACTGAAACGAGAGGCTTGCCTTTATGGTGCTGGTAGTTGGGGTGTGAGGTGATCTTGAGTTCGTCCACCAGATAGGCCCAGTCTTCGAGGAGTATCTGCGCGAAGGTGGCGGGGTTGCCACCGGAGATGTCGTATTCAATTGCAAAAGTGCGTCCCGATTCGAGCGCAGCGGCCATGATGTTCTTGAGTACGACTTCGCCGCCGGCGCGCTTGCCGCGGATCTCGCCAACAAAGCGTTGCACCAAGACACCATCGAGGCCGTACTCTCTCATCCATTGGAAGTGGCGGTTTACTGTCTTGGGGTTTCGCGAAGAGAATAGATATGCTGGCTTTTCGCCAACCGTCATCCCTGGGATCTCACAAAGTTCGTCCTGGTCGAATTCCGTCGTGTTGGGGTACATCTCAACAGTTAGAGTTTCCGGCGTTGGGACGCCTTTAGACCAGTGGGTCCAGCGGCCCGTACCGTCCCCAGGACATGTAAACCAGCCTTGGTAACCGACGAGAACTTTGTTGTTGAGCGTAGATGGGTCGACACTCAGAACAAGAGCGAGAGCAGCCAGATAGGCAGTCATTGTGTGGCCCCTTAGAATTCGAGCCGGAGGCCCATGACCATGGTTCGATTGCCATTCTTGGCCGTGATTACGCCGAAAGTTGAAGACGTGATTGCCGTTGCGGGGCCCGCCGGGTTGGGATGGTTGAGCATGTTGTAGAACTCAGCGCGGAACTGAAGCCTCATCCTCTCTTTAATCGGCTGCCAGCGGCTCAGGACACTGTCGAAGCTGAAGGTTCCGGGGTTGCGAAGACTGGGTTCGGTCCGTGAGCCGGAACCAAAGGAGTAGGCTGCTGGGTTGGTAAATGCTGAGGTGTCGAACCAACGATCCAGGCTGCGGCCTTCTGTCAGGACTCCGCTTGAAGAGCGATTGGCATAACATCCCAAACCAGAAACGCCTGGCATGGTACATGCGGCACCGATGGCGATGGGATTGCCGGTCTGGGCGGCGAGAATGCCGCTGACCTGCCAGTTGCCGAGGATCATGCCGCCGATCCCCTTGGAGAGGAATTGCTTGCCACGGCCAAAGGGAAGTTCATAGACCCAGTTGGTGACCAGGCGTCTGTTGATGTCGGCGGCGGAGATGGAGCGGGAGAGGCCGAGGTCATAAGGGTTGATGAAGTTGGCCCCACCGACGAATCGCTCATTTACGTTATCGATGAGTTTCGCGCCGGTGAAGGAGACCTGAAACATCAGCCCCTTTGAGAAGGAGCGTTCTGCCCGAAGTGTGAAGCCATGATAGATGGAATCACCAACAGCGGCCCGGATCTGATTGATGCTGCCGGCGTATTGCTGATAGGGGACGAGCAGGATTCCCTGTCGCACAGTAGCGGTGCTCATTGTTCCGATGGTGATCTTGCCAAAGAAGGGGTTGGGGACAAGGTTATTGAGCTGCGAACCTCGAGAGAGGGCGCTCGGGTCGGTAGCGTTGCGGTTGTAGTTGTTCCAGATGCGCATTCCACGGCTGCCGATATAGGCGGCTTCGACCAGCAAATTCTTGCCGATACTACGCTGCAGGTTGGCATTCCACATGTGGTTAGTGGGTGTTTGCCAATCGGGCCAGATGGCGCTGATGCCGGCACCGACGAGGGAGTTCGGGTAAGGCCGGAGGCCATTCACAAAAGGATTGGCGAGTGAAGCGCCAGCAATGGGAGTGTTGGGTGCAGCAGGGGGCTGGCCGAAGAATACGTTGGTACTGACCGAGGAACCGCTGCCTAGGTCGCCCGGGCTTTGACCCACGCCGCCGCTGCCTGGAGCGTAGAAGATTCCATAGCCGGCACGAAAGACAGTCTGAGGCAGGAAGGTCCAGGCCAGGCCAACGCGCGGAGCCCAGTTGTAATTTGGCTTGCTTGGATAGCGTTTGCTTGCGGTGGTGCTGGTGAGGACTCCGGCGCGGCCGGTGACTGGTTCAATAGCATCCGGATCGAAGTAAGCGAGCTGGTTGTAGCGCTCTTTGAAGGGGGTTTGGTATTCGAAGCGCAGACCCAAATTGATAGTGAGATTGCGAAGGATCTTGTAGTCATCCTGCAGATACCAGTTGTAGCTTGGCTGCAGGAGCGCGAGCGATGGCCCTACGGTGAAGCTGCCGCTATCCGGCACACCAAGCAAGGCGCTGGCGAGGCCGTAGCCACCGGTAGCAGAGGGGGTGGCCGGGTCTGGACCCTGAGTGAATGCCCTGCCGTAGCCAAAGTTGCCGGATGGCCAATCGGGGCGGAAGGTGTTGAAGCTGCAGATCAGATAGTCGAAGCCGGTTTTGATCGCGTGGGAGCCTTTGATCCAAGTGATGTGCGCCTGGAATTCGGGGGTGGTTTCAGCGCTAACGTTTAGCGACGCGCGGTCGGGGCCGATGGCAGTAAAGTCAGTGATGTTAAAGCGGGGGAATAGTGAGTCGCCCGAGGCTTCCTTAAGATATCTGGGAAGGCCGAGTGTGGTGATATCGAAACCGCGGCTGAGTGGAGTGAGCTTGACGACCGAGCGCGTGTAGCCTGCCCGGAATTCACCAATCAGGTTGGGCCGGAAAGTGTGAGTGTCACTGAGGGCCATAGTGTGAGCCAGGTTGTTCTGGTTGCCTCCACCGTTGGTGCCTTCTCCCGGGAAGGCGATGTTGGTGAAGGGACTTGTGCGGGGAGTGACCTGATAGCCGTAGCGGAAGAAGAGCTTGTTGCGTTCGCCCAAATTCTGGTCGGCGCGGCCGAACCAACGGTCGGTCTTGACGATGTTGGCAAAGTTATCAGACCAGTTGGTCTGAATAGTCGGGGAGATTTCGAGCGTTGGCTTCGGGTAGTAAGCAAGCACCTTCTGCATGATGGGATCAAAACGGGAAATCGGCACCTGGTTGCCAGGAAATGGCTGGCGGCCGAAGCCGCTGGCTCGCGTCGGATCAGCGACGGTAGTGAGCGGATCATAGACTCGAATGAGGGCCCCCGCGGTGGTCAGGGTCTGTGAGAAATCGCCGCCCAACTGCCGTGCCGTAGGTACGTTGGCTGTTGGTGTGCTTACGCCGTGATCGTTGGTCACATCCCAATTGAAGAAGAAGAAAGTCTTGTTTCGGCCGTTGTAAATCTTTGGGATCAGGAGTGGCCCTGACAGCGAGAATCCGTAGTCATTGCGGCGCTGTCTTCCCCTTGGCAAATTGGCGCGGTTGTTTGCCCAACTGTTGGCGTTCAGTTTGTCGTTTCGGAGATAGTTGTAGGCGCTTCCGTGGAAGGCGTTGCTGCCGGAACGGCCTGCTGCTACAACTACTCCACCAGCCGAGCGGCCATACTCAGCCGAGAAGCTGTTGGTAATGAAGCGCACTTCGGCGACCGCCTCTTGCGGAGGCGTATAGGCATTGTCGAGAGTCGAGTTGTTTCGGGTTTCCTGGCCATCGAAGAGGATAGCCGACGTGTTGGAGCGGCCACCGCTAACGATTGGCCCGGTGCCGGCGTTGCCGACGGCGATGACGCCTGGAGAGAGGGTGAGCAGCGAATAGGGGCTGCGGCCAGTAGGTAGCTCGATGATCTGCTTCGCGCTGGCGACATAACCCAGAGACGAACTCACCTGTTCGACGCCGAGTGCATTGGCTGTTACGGTGATCACTTCGTTTAGGCTGCCAGGCCGAAGCACGGAGTCAATCGTAGTGATCTGCCCGACGAGGACGGGAACGTCCGATACTTTGGCCGTTGCAAAGCCGTTCGCCTCCATCGTCATGTTGTACGTGCCTGCAGGGAGGTAGGGGATTTTGTAGAAGCCGTCATCGCTGCTCTCTACGCGGGCGATTGTCCCGGTGGCCTGGTTGGTAGCAGAGATGCGCACCTTGGCCATTTGTGCACCGCTGGAATCAGTGATGGCCCCGGAGATGCCGCCTCTTTCAGCCTGGGCAAAACACACCAAAGAGCTTGACAGGGCAATCACAGCAAGGCGCGACAAAGCGCTGTTTTTGATGGACATTTTCAATCTTTCCTTCAACCAAAAGAGTGGCGAACCAATCGATGCCTGAGCTTATCCCGAATCGGCTTCCGAGGCAACGTTAGGGACCGTTTGTAACACAGGCGCAACCGATTGAAACAAAAAGGCAATCTGATCTTTGCAGTTCCTAACAGTAGCTACGTCGTGATATTCTTGGCGCGGGTAGAATTTGAATGTCCAACCAGGCAATGCTCCCGCTTGAAACCGAGCCGCAAGCATCACTGTTGCGCGAACATCTTCGCGAAGTCTTTGAGAGCCACGCGTTCAAAGGAAGCAAGCGAAGTCAGCAATTTCTTCAGTACATCGTGGAAAAGGCTCTGGCGAGACAGACAGAAGCGCTGAAGGAGCGCAGTCTGGGTGTTGCGCTATTTGGCAGAAGCCCCGCCTATGATACTGGTGATGACGCAGTGGTTCGGGTTACGGCCTCGGATGTTCGCAAGCGGTTGCAGCAATATTACTCGGAGCATGCATCCCCAATTCGGATCGATCTAGTAGCAGGATCGTATACGCCAGAATTCCGCTACTTGCCCATACCGGTTTCTACGATCCCTGGCCCGACAGCAAGAATCAACACAAGATGGCCGCGCATGGGAGCCATGCTTGCAGTGATTGCAGTGGCTGCGTTTGGTGTGGTGTGGTTTATGAAGGCAGATCGTGTTTCGTTGCGAGAGGCATTGCCATGGTCGGCGTTGTTGCAAGATGGCCGTCAGTCTCGAGGCTGGCGGCTACCGGTTCGGTTCGGCTGAAGATCAACACAGCGAGAAGCCTGCAATTGAGTGCCTTTAGAACCGATGACGATTTCATGATCCTGGGCAGTTATCGCTCGAATCCCTGGGGAAGGTTGTTTGAGGATCAATTGGATTTTGACTTTGTTCGTGACCCCAAGACCAACAGGGAAACCATTCGGAACAAGAGGGCCCAAAAGGGTGAGTTGCCGTTCTATATTCCGACCGCAGGAGGGTGGGATGCAGGTGACGCCTACGCGGTGATTGCTCTTGTAGAGAACCCGAATCAAGCTGGCAAGGTGCTAATCGTGGCAGGCACAAACGCGGAAGCGACAGAGGCTGCTGGCAAGTTTCTTTCGACTCCAGCAGAATTGACCAGGCAATTGCAGGTGAACGGAATCGAAGCTGGAGGGCCGGCTACACTTTTTGAGATATTGCTTCGAGTCCGCACAATGGCAGGATCATCGCGAACGCTAGAGGCCGTAGCTTTCCACCGGCTTGCCTCACGCGCCGCACGCTGATCTCTAGAGCCTTCGAGTTGCCAGAAGTTCTAAGTTGCGCTGTGAGGTCAGGGGAGATTGATTGCGGGAATCTTTGCCTGACTGATGGCAGCATTGAATGCAGCGACGTCTTCTTTTACCAATTTCTCGATGCTCCGGGCGGCAGCATCCAGGGCCTGTTTTGCGAGTTCGATCTGATCGAGCTGTGACTTGGCTGGAGCGGCTGAGAAGCTGTCAATCCCGCTGGTCAGTTGAGCGATTCGTTGGGTGAGGCCAGGTAGCTGGAATTTCGGCTCTGGCTTGGAGAGGCGCTCTTTCAACTCTTCCGGGGATGGAGGAGGGCCACCGCGACCGCCACCGGCAAAGTTGGGACGCATATCGTCGAGCTTGGCCTTAAGATCAGCAGCGAGCTTGCTGAGGTTTTCCGGAGCCTTTGCGGCATCCGGGCGTTTCCAGGAATCAGTAACTGCCTTCAGCGCCGTATCGACAGTAGTGAACTTCTTGCGAAGTTCGGCAGCACGCCGGGATAGATCCATCAGCTCGTTGATGGCAGTGCGCCGGCTCTTGCGATCTGCATCACTGAACCAGGTAATGCGAGGGTCTTCTTCCACCAGGAATGTCTTTGTCGCTTTGGTGTTTCCCAGTGAGATCTCGGCAGTGTATTGACCGGGGTCGATGCTGGGGCCCTGGAGAGCATTGCCGCCGAACTGACCACCGCTTTCTTCTTCGGCACGGTTGGCCTGTTCGATTTCCTGAGGTGTTGGCGGGACGGCGCGATCCATGCGCAGATTCCAGACGATGCGGTTTAGACCAGCGTCGAGGTTGGCGCCGCGGGCGGGGATGTTGCGCACGAGTTTGCCAGTGCTGTCGAGGATGCGGATCTTGACGTCTTTCGGATCCGGCTTGGAGGCGAAGTGGATGTCGAGGATGGCACCGTAGGGCGGGTTCTTGCCGAAGAACATGTCGTGGCCATCAAAGCCACGCTTACGGGCCAGAC
>JAPKYY010000769.1 GCA_026394095.1 Acidobacteriota bacterium
CTTGTTTGAATGGGCGCTGGAGAAGAATGGTGAGACGCTGAACATTCTGGGGGCGACCAGCGGGGATACGGGATCTTCGGCTGAGTATGCGATGCGTGGCAAGCGTGGGATCAGGGTGTTTATGCTTTCGCCGCACGCAAAGATGAGTGCGTTTCAGACGGCTCAGATGTTTTCGCTGCTGGATGAGAATATTCACAATCTGGCGGTGCGGGGTGTGTTTGACGATTGCCAGGACATCGTAAAGGCAGTGTCGAACGATCTTGAGTTTAAGAGCCGCTACCGGATTGGGACGGTGAACTCGATCAACTGGGCCCGGGTGGTGGCGCAGGTGGTTTATTACTTCAAGGGCTACTTTGCGGTGGCGGCTGAGGTGGGTGCGCCGGTGAGCTTTGCGGTGCCGTCGGGGAATTTTGGGAATATCTGTGCGGGGCATATTGCGAAGATGATGGGCTTGCCGATCCATCGGTTGATCCTGGCGACGAATGAAAACGATGTTCTCGATGAGTTCTTCCGGACCGGGGTTTATAGGCCGCGCGTGACAGCCGAGACGAGGCAGACGTCGAGCCCGTCGATGGATATCTCGAAGGCATCGAATTTTGAGCGGTTTATTTATGACCTGGTGGGGCGGGACGCTGGACGCGTGCGGGAGCTATGGAAGCAAGTGGAGACGCAGGGCTTCTTTGATCTGCGGGGGACGCCGGAGTGGGAGGGTATTGGACAGTTTGGTTTTGTGAGTGGGGTGAGTACGCATCTCAATCGTCTGGATACGATACGGCTTGTTTGGGAGCGCTATGGGTTGGTGGTGGATCCACACACGGCCGATGGGTTGAAGGTGGGGATGGAGTTTCGGGAAGAGGGGATTCCGCTGGTTTGTCTTGAGACGGCGCTGCCGGCCAAGTTTGAGGAGACGATTCAGGAGGCGTTGGGGCGTGCGCCGGAGCGGCCTTTGCAGTATGCGGGGATTGAAGATGCGCCGAAGCGGAGTGTGGTGGTGGATCCTGATGTTGAGGTGGTGAAGGACTACATTCGAGAGCACGTCGAATGATTTTCTGGAGGAGTTTTTAGGAGGGCGGGCTTAGGGTGAGGATGCGAATTCCGGGGACGCGGAAGAGTGGTGAGGTGGGGCGCTCTGTGGTGATGAACTCATCGCAAAATGTTGCGATGGCGACCGTTAGATGTAATGAATCCATGGCCGCCAAACCATATTGACAGGCGAGGATGAATGCCAGATCGAAGTGTGCGCTGTTTGTTGGCAAGACCGTCGCCTTGTTGAGGAATTCCTCGTAAAGCTCGAATTCGGTTGTGGAGCGAAAATAGGTTGCTTTGGGCACGATTTCCAAGCGCAGGTAATCGCTCGAAATGAATTCACGCTCTTGATCTTCGAGGATGGAGATAGCAAGTTCGGAGGACTTCGAGCGGCTTCTTGATGCAGCAATCAAGACTCCGCTGTCCAAGTAGGTACGGATCAATAACGAGATCCGCGGCGGGACTGAATTTCAAGTTCCAGTTCTTCATCGGTGAGGAGCGGAATACCAGATTCTTCGATTTTTCGCCGCAGTTCCCGGAATTTTCCTGGCACTGGAGCACTCTTCAGAAGGAACTCACGGACTGCCGTATCCACGAGATCTGAAGAAGAGGTAAATCGCCCCGAACGAACTTCTTCTTCAATTCTGGATTCAAGTTCTGGGGGGAGATGGATGGACATGGTTAGATCTCACCTTAAGCTTACAAAAAAATTGCGCGGCTCCGGTGCTGGTTAGCCTGGAGCCGCGACCTCATGGAGGTTCAGGGGTGTTGGACTACTCTTGCGCTAGAACTCATAGCGAAGAGCAAACTGGAATACGCGAGGTGTGGAGGCCGCGCGGAACTGACCGAAGGTGGCCGGTGAGCTGAGGGCCAAGGACGGATCAGAGAAGTAATGCTGGTTGAAGGCGTTGAAGGCTTCTGCACGGAACTGAAGGGTGTGGCCTTCAATGGGCATGAAGAAGCGCTTTGCCATGGCGATGTCCCAGTTCTGGAGAGCATCGAGACGGGCAACGGCGCGGGCGCCGGTCTGGCCTGGGTACTGATCCATGAAGCTGTTGACGGAGCCGGTGGTGGGGAAGAGGGCGGGTTGGCCCTTTTCGTTGAAGCCGACTGAGTTGGTGTAGCCAGCCTTGGGGACGGCGAGGCTGGAGAGCCAGTAGTTGGAGTTCCAGATACCGGAGCCGCTGATGGTGGTGGGGAGGCCTGTGCGGTAGCGGAGGATGGTGGTGATGGACCAGCCACCGATGGCCTGATTGACGATGGAGTTGGCTGAGCCGAGGAACTTCTGGCCTTTGCCGAAGGGGAGTTCGTAGACGGCGTTGGCGTTGACGTTGTGGCGGATGTCGAAATCGGAGGAGCCGCGGAAGGCGCCAACGTTGTAGACGTTCTGGAGGGTGCCACCGAATTGGCCGGCGCCGGATTCAGCAGCCGAGCCATTATCGATGGAGTGAGCCAGGGTGTAGTTAAAGTCGAAGCCGAAGCCCTTCTTGAGCTGGCGGCGAACGGCGAGAGTCATGCCGTGATAGTTGGCGATGCCTGCGTTCATCCAGGTGGGAAGGGCTGAGCCTTGC
>JAPKYY010000481.1 GCA_026394095.1 Acidobacteriota bacterium
ACCGAACATGGTCATGTAAACGGCTTCCTGAATGCAGCAAAGAAGCGTAGCGACGTCGAGATTGTCGGCCCCATCACCTATGAGGATCGTGAGAAGCTTCGCGGTGAAAAGGTAGAGGCCGTTGCCTGCTTCGCATCAACAGACCGGCATCTGGAGGTCGCCAGACTCTGTGCTTCTCTTAAGCTTCCAATGATGATGGAGAAACCGCTGGCCACTACAAATGCAGACGCACAGGAAATGTCCCGGTTATCGGCTAGGGCTGGCGTCCCGATCTTTGTAAATTACGAAACCACCTGGTACAAGAGTCATGCTGAACTATTTCGGTTTTTCAAGCAGGAGAAGGCTGCCGGGCGCATTCGCAAGATGGTGGCGATGGATGGCCATGCTGGCCCAAAAGAAATTGGTGTTGGGCCGGAATTCTTATCCTGGCTTACAGACCCCGTGCGCAATGGCGCTGGCGCATTGTTTGATTTCGGTTGTTACGGGGCCAATCTGATGACCTGGATGATGGACAACCAGCGTCCGCGGCGTGTCCTGGCAAGCGTCAAACGCAACAAACCTGAAATCTATTCAAAGGTAGATGATGAAGCAACCGTGATTGTGGAATACGATGAGGCCCAGGGGATCATCGAAGGCAGTTGGAATTGGCCATTCAGCCGCAAAGATTTCGAAATCTACGGTGAGAAGGCTTATGCACACGCCTATGGCGGCAATAGTGTGCGAAGACGCCGAAGTGATCAAAAAGCGGAAGAGCTGATTGTTCCGGCAGACCTTCCAGCCGATGAGGCCGATTCCATCTCTTATCTGAAGGCAGTTGCCAGAGGGAAGATCAAACCTGGCGGGCTCTCCAGTCTTGAGAACAATCTGATTGCCACAGAAATTCTGGTTGCCGCAAGAGAGAGCGTTCGCTCTGGTCGGGTAATTACGCTGCGCTAGCGCAGGGCAGGGGATTGAGAGTAGGCTTCATACACCTGATCGAATACCCGGTTCCAAGAGTTTTCACGGGCGTGCTGCCGAGCTGCTTGGCCCATTCGCAATCTTAGTTCGGGATCTGCCTGAAGCCGATCCAAAGCGCTGACAAACCCTGAAATGTCTTCTGGAATAAACCCGGTTTGACCCTCCTGCACTTGAAACTGAGGGCCTCCTCCTTTGGCTACGATCACCGGAACGCCGGAAGCCATCGCCTCCAAAATCACCAGGCCGAATGTGTCTGTCTCGGAGGGAAAGACAAATGCGTCCATGTCAGCGAAGGCATTGGCCAAAGCGTCACCGCGAAGTACTCCGGGCAGCTCAGCCTGTTTCAGATTTGCTTCCAGCCACTTTCTTTCGCTACCTTCACCGACCAGAACCAAACGGTAGTTGCGCATTCCAGCCTTCTCTAAAGCTGCTTCCAGTTGGGCAAAGAATCTTACGTTCTTCTCGGCCGTCAGTCGACCAACATAGCCAATCGTAAATGGGGCTCCCGATGATTTTCGGCGTTCTGGACAGAACCGCTGCAGATCCACTCCATGCAGCATGAGAGAACAGGGCTTCCCCGTTCTTTGCTCCAGGATTTCCACCAGTTCCATATTGGGGGCCATGTTGCAGCAAGGGATGTGATAGAACCGCGCAAGAGCACGAAGGCTTAACTGCTCGGTCTTGATGCTGAGGCTTTTCAATAATCCGGATGGAAGAAATGCCAGCCCCTTGGCAAGACGGCGAGCTGCGTATTCATGAAGATTGGTATGCCAGGATCCAACTAGTGGGATTTTGTTACGGTGTGCGATATGTGCACCCAGAACCCCCATATCTCCAGGGCCAGTAATGTGTATGAGGTCAGGCTGGAATGCTTTGATCTCTGCGCTTACATACTTTGTATAGCGTGTGAGCAGTGGGTCGCAATAGAGGTCTTCATCGACGCGAAAGGATGCGAATCCACGTTTGAGACTCAAATCTGTGATGCTTCCATTCTTGATGATTTGCGTGTGATCCCCGCTGTGAACACAAAAGAAGGGAAGGGAATGACGTTCAGCATAAGCCGAGAATTCCCGGCTCAGGCTGGCAACGCCATTCGGCTCCAGATAGGAATCCGTGAAAAAGGCAACTTTTATAGGGGCAGACACTAAGGTCTATTGAGCATACGCGAGGTAGAGGTCTTAGAGTGCATTCTCTGGAAGTATTTGTTTCAAATGATGCGTCAGATGCCGCACATAGTCGTTGGCCAGGAATTCCAAACTCACGGGTGCATCAGCGCCAATTTGACACTGCACCTGCAGGGATTGGACGGGAATCCGTTCGATCACGTGTGCGAGCAAAGTGTTGTAGCTGGCCCACAATTCCAGTAGAGTAGCTGCCGGGAAAGATTCGTAGGATTGCACCTCAACGAAGCCATCACTATCGTAGGCGGGAAATTCCAGCGACGATTGCAGCATTGCACGCACGAATCGCTGATGATTGTTCGATGCAGAGTCCACCAGATGCCCCAGCATTTGCACACGCCGCCATTTTCCGGGGCCATAGGGCTCCTGCCAGGCGATATCACGAGAAAGACGCTGCACCAGGTCGATCAGGGAACGGATGTCATTGGCTGGCTGATTCATAGCAGCCGAAGATTAGCACGCCTAGAGCGTAAATGGCCAGGATCTGCTGAGCGGATCGTTTGCCACGCCCAAACCAGCAGGCAGGAAATCATAGGTATCGTTCATCCAGTTTGAGAGTCGCCGCTCAAGATTCTGTCTGGTTTCATTGTGCGCTGGGGATTCTACGAGATTATTCAGCTCGAGTGGATCGTCGGCCAAATCGAAGAGCTGTATTACCGGACGAGTAGGGCTGAAAAGTTGTCTCAGATGCAGCGGTGTTTCTGATCGACGTCTGGCCAGCATGGCCTGCCAGGTTGGGCTACCTTCAAGGTCTGATGGGGGCCTGTAGGGAAAGTGCGGTGCGGCATTGAAGATAAACTTGTGCCGTTCGGTTCGAATCGAGCGCATCGGGTCGAAAGTGTCATGCCAGTTTCTTTCGCAAAACACTTCTGTTCGAGCCTGATACGGTTGATTCAGCAGGAGCGGCAAAAACGATCGTCCTTGCATCTTTTTGCTCTGCTCGATTCCGGCAGCGTTCAGCCATGTGGAGGCGAAGTCGACGTGGGCGATCATTTCCCGCTTTACCGAATTTGCAGCGATCTTGCCAGGCATCCAGGCAATCATTGGTACGTGGATGCCTGCTTCGTAAAGAGTACCTTTAGCCCGTGGAAATGGCATGCCGTTGTCTCCAGTAAACAGAACCATCGTGTCGTTTGAATTTCCCTGAGAGGCGAGGAGATCCATGATTTGGCCAACCTCGGCATCCATCCGGGCAATGAAGTCATAGTAGTGCGCAAGGTCCTGGCGAACGGCAGGCCAGTCCGGGAGCCACTTGGGAACCTGAACTGTTTTGGGATCGTGCGGTGGCTGAAATGCGCCCGGCATATAGGGCCGGTGAGGATCAGTAAATCCAACTTGAAGCCAGAAGGGTTTGTCTTTGGGCTTGGAATCGAAGAAGCTCTTAAAGCTCGCCTTTGCATCGCCATAGAAATCAAGCCGCTTCTGGAAACCAGCTCCCTGATGGTGCTTCCGGAAGATACCGGTGTGGTATCCCTTTTGTTTGAGCGAATCAATAATTGTGGGTTCCCAATCGGGAAGAGGTACATGAAGACGGCTGGTGGAGGTAGTGTGTGGAGTGCATCCGGTAAAGAGGCTCG
>JAPKYY010000919.1 GCA_026394095.1 Acidobacteriota bacterium
AAGCGTAATCGTCCGCGCCAGCGCCTCAAAATCGCGCTCCAGAATCGCCTTCAGGCGAAAGAGCGGCTGCACACGCTCGGTAACAGGAACCTGCCGCCAGCTCCGAAAAGCCGTATGCGCAGCCTGCACCGCAGCATCCACCTCACCCGCTTCAGCAACAAAAACCTGAGCCACCTGCTCAGCCTTCGCCGGGTCGTGGACCGGCAAACAAACACTACCCTGCGGCTTGCGCCATTCCCCGGCCCAGTAATGATAAATGTCCTGCATCTTCACTACCCTAATACACTAGTAGTTCAGCTTGCAGTTACTTCCTACAGCCATTGCCATGTTTCTCTTCGGCCACCTCAGTGGAATGGCCGTTTTGAATGGCTACATCCAGACCCGCAGTGGCCTGACACTCCCGCAATTCGGCCTCGTCCTCTCCACTGGCGCAATCACCGCACTCCTGGTCAATCTCTACCTCAAGCTAAGCGGCAAAAAGATCTCCGGCGCAACAGGCCTCATCCTCCTCGCCTTCGCCGTCTGGCTCCCCGTCCTGGCCCAGGGCCTCCCCGCCCTGCTCCTCGCATACTCCATGCAAGGCGCAGCCTCACGCATCGCCCTATCGGGCCTTTACCGCGCTATCACCTCCATCCAACGCCAGAGCATGGGCATGTCCTTCTTCCTCAACGCGCTCCTCACCCAGTACACCGGCCAGGCCATCTACGCCGCTGGATTCGCCCTCTCCATCGGCATCCCTGCCGGCCTCTGGCTCCGTGGCAAACTCCCAGACTGGACCGCCGAAGCCGCCCGCCAAGCCGCCACCCAAACCGCAAGAACATCCGTCCCTCTAGCGGTCGCCTTCACCGCCTATTGCGCCGAAGTCTTCACGATGACGCAAGCCACCGCCTGGTCGAGTGTCCTCGCAAAAACCATCCGCATCGGCGACACACTCCTGCCACCCCTCGTAGCCGCAGGCATCCTCTCCGGCGTTTTCTGGATGGTAGTCGGCTCAGTCCGCTACCTGGCAGGCCTCAAAGAAACAATGGACCTCCGCCGCATCGTCCTGGCCGGCAACGTCCTCTGTGTAGTAGCAATCGTCGGGGCCATCCTCACCCCAGCCAGCGCCGGCCCATTGATGCTCTTCTACGCCCTCCTCGGAGCCGGCATCGCCTGCTTCGTCCCCTTCGCCCTGCAGATCATCTCGATGCACCCCAAGGCCGGAGAAATGGCCGACTACATGGCCATGTTAGGCCCGGTAATGAGCGTCAGCGTCCACCTCATCACCGGCAACTTCGCCGAGTACCACAACGTCTTTGTCCTCGGAGCCTTAACGCTATCCCTGCTCGCCGCACTAAAGAGCTTACGAACATGAGACTACGCCGCCAAAAGAAGCTAAACAAAAAAGCCGGCCTCAAATCGAAACTGCATCCAGTTATCGAACTGCTTGGCATCGTGGCTGACCGCAAGAAATTTCATGGAGATCGAGGCGACGCAGCTCGACATTTGCATTCCGTTGGAGATAAGCGCGGAATCAATTTTCTGCTGCAAGAGTTCTTTTCCCTTGAAGAGAAAACGGATCTATATACGGCTGCACTAGCGTTAGAAGAATCAGAAGATATCGCCGCTGTAGGCCCGCTCATCCGCGCACTGCACGACAAAAATCCGCACAGGCGTCATGCAGCGGCTAGAGCACTTGGATGGATTAGACAGGCCAAGCGCCGGGCTGGTAGAGCCCTGACTGCAATGTTGGCCGACCACACCCAACCTCAAGCCGCACGCGAAGAGGCGGCTGAATCGCTCGCCTACCTCGACTACGCACCTTCAGTTCCAGTCCTCGCTAAAGTAGTCACAGAATCCGACCCTCGAATGCGCTTTTGGGCTTGTTTTGGTCTGGGGAGCATTCGCGTCGAGCGATGCCAAAAAGAGATTGAAGCGACGCTTCTTTCATTGCTCAATGACGAAGGAGAGATGCCGACTTTTTACTCGGTCAGACTCGAGGCCCTAATGCTGCTAGCAGATCATTTCAACTACAAAGAGCGCTTGTTGCAGGAAATTGAGCGAATTGATCACGATCCGTCAGCCTCAGAATCGGACCGCCGCTGGGCTGAATGGTATCGCCCCCAAAACTAAAATCCCCGCCTCAAAGACGCATAAGCGCTTCGGGCGGGGTCTCTTACCGGAGGGGAGTAATAGAAAAAACTATTTGGTCTTCTTCGGAGGAACGATCGCGTCTTTTACTGCCTTGGCAACGCGGAACTTGACGACCTTCTTGGCCGGGATCTTGATGGTGGCACCGGTGGCAGGGTTACGGCCAGTGCGCGCCTTGCGCTCCTGACGTACCAGCTTGCCGATTCCGGGCAGCGTGGCTTCTCCAGCCTTCTTGGTTTCACGCACCATGATTTCGGCATAGGTGGTGATGAATTCTTTTGCCTGCTTGCTGGTAAGGCTTAGCTTTTCGGCGATTTCCTTGATCAACTGAGATTGTGTCATGCGATCAGCCATTGAGGTTGCTCCTTGGTTTGCTTCGTTGTGCCTGTGCGGATCCAAACATTTCTAGTCCAAAATGTTTTAGCTTCAAGCGCATCCTCATCATAAGGGACTTTTCTCAACGATGTAAAGAGAAAAAATAGAAAAAAGGCCCTAAAAATGGCCTTTTTTAATATCCAGACCTGTTTCATGCCCATTTTATGGGCCAAACAGGATCACCAACTCATGTTTTACCTAGTTTTATTGGGCTGCGGACGCACTCTTCTTTGCTTTTGCCGGTGCTTCCACATCCGTCGGTGGGGTCTCAATTCGAGGTGCCAGCCCCAGCAACTTGCGCAAATCCACATCCAGCGCATTAGCCGCATCCGGATGATCCTTCAGGAACTGGCGTGCATTCTCACGGCCCTGTCCAATCCGCTCACCCTTATAGCTGTACCAGCTGCCAGACTTCTCCACCAGGTTCTGCGCAACACCAATATCGATCAAATCACCCTCGATACTAATGCCCTGTCCGTACATGATGTCGAACTCAGCTTCACGGAAAGGCGGCGCCACCTTGTTCTTCACAACCTTCACCTTGGTGCGGTTGCCAGAAACAACATCCCCATCCTTAATCGCGCTGATGCGGCGAATATCGAGACGCACACTCGCGTAAAACTTAAGAGCACGTCCACCCGAAGTTGTTTCAGGATTGCCAAACATCACGCCAATCTTTTCGCGAATCTGGTTGATAAAGATCAGACAGGTATTGGACTTCGAACAGATACCAGTCAGCTTGCGCATCGCCTGCGACATCAACCGGGCCTGGATACCAACAAACGTATCGCCCATTTCGCCATCCAGTTCTGCCTTCGGAACCAGCGCCGCAACAGAGTCGACAACCAGAATATCTACAGACCCGGAGGACACGAGCGTGCTCGCAATCTCCAGCGCCTGCTCAGCATAATCCGGCTGAGAAACAAGCAGATTCTCCGTATCCACACCCAGCGCATTCGCATAGATCGGATCCAGCGCATGCTCAACGTCGATAAACGCCGCAATGCCGCCCATCTTCTGTGCCTGTGCAACGCACTGCAGCGCAACCGTCGTCTTACCAGACGATTCCGGCCCGAATACCTCAATGATGCGCCCACGCGGCAATCCGCCTATGCCAAGGGCGTAATCAAGAGAGATCGATCCAGTAGGGATGGATTGCACCTGCACCATCGCCTCGCTGGCACCCAAGCGGGTGATCGAACCCTTGCCGAACTGCTTCTCAATCGCGCCAAGCGTTGCCTGAAGCGCCTTAAATTTCTCGTTCTCTGCCATAGGAAACCAAAGTATATCCCAATTCCTGTCACTAGGCGATTAAAAAGCGAAGAAGCATTTCAGAAGATTTTCGAATTCCGATCCGCGGAGTCCTCAAAACATTCTCGTCCGCAATGTTTTGGCCGCTACGTATCGTCAACTCACCCCTCGTCAAATCCACCCCATAATGCGAAAGATCAATCCCCATCCCCCGAGTCAATCTCCCGGGCCCCTTCCAATCCCCTGCCCCCCGAATCAACACACACCCAGGCACGCCTTCTTCCTCCACAACCACATTCAGCATAAAGTGGAGGCCGTAGTTCAAATAAACATAGGCATGCCCCGGAGGCCCAAAAATCACTTCAGTTCGTTTTGTCCGTCCGGCAAAGACATGAGCCGCCGCATCCCCTTCCGGCAAATAGGCCTCAGTCTCAAATATCTGCGCCCGCAAATCCCCATGCACCAGCCACTGTCCCAGCAATTCACGAGCAACCACCGTCGTTGGACGGCAAAAGAAGTTACGATCTAAGATTGTGCCGAACTCATTACGGCTCTTCACCGGGCTTGCCCTCGAATATCCTGTCCGCCGGAACCTCGAACTGGTGCTAGAACACCTGCGCCCACTCGCTCCCCTAAACTGGAGCCCGGCCAACAACTTTCACATTACGACGAAATTCATCGGCCCATGGCCAGAAGATCGTCTCGATGAACTCAAAGCCGCCCTCACAGCAATCCCCAAACGCGGCCCAATCACAACCCCCATCAGCGGCTTCGGCTGGTACCCAAACCCCCACCAGCCCCGCGTCCTCTTCTGTGGCGTCCGCGCACCAGAAACACTCTTCTCTCTGGCAAAAGACCTCGACACCTGCTGCGAATCTCTCGGCCTCAAACCGGAGCAACGAGAATACTCACCCCACCTCACCCTGGCCAGAATCAAAGGCGTGCAAAACCTCACCCCCATCCGCCAGGCCATCGCCCAACTGCCCAGCGCAGATTTCGGCGCCTCTACCGCATCCAAGTTCCTGCTCTACAAAAGTGAGCCCGGCGAACAAACCAGCGCTTACACAGTAATAGGAGAGTTTCCACTTTGAACTCACTCACCACCACAGCCGCCTGGCTCATCCCACTCTGCTTCGCCTTGGGCAGCCTCCCCTTCGGCGCCTGGATCGTCCGCTGGAAGACAGGCGAAGACGTCACCAAAATGGGCAGTGGCAACATCGGTGCCACCAACGTCCTCCGCACCACCGGCAAAAGTGCCGGCATCCTCACCCTCCTGCTCGACATCGGCAAAGGCCTCCTCGCCGTCTTCCTCGCAGACACCATCTCAGAAGGCAATCCCTTGCTCATGTCCGCCGCGGCCCTCGCCGTCCTCTTCGGCCATGCCTTCTCGCCCTTCATGAAATTCAAAGGTGGCAAGGCCGTAGCCAGCTTCGCCGGAGCCTTCGCTTACCTCACCCCGCTCCCTTTCTGGTCCATCGCAATCCTCTTCATCGCCATCGTCGCCTACAGCCGCTACATCTCACTAGGCTCCGTCTGCGGCGCAATCTTTTTCCCCTTCGCCGTCTGGCTCATCCTCCATCCCTCCTGGCCCATCCTCCTCGCCTCAACCATAGCGGGCCTCTTCATCGCATGGCGTCATGCCTCTAATATCGAACGCCTCAAAAACGGAACGGAAAACAGGTTCGAGTGGCGCAAGTAGCAATCACAATCCTGGGCGGAGGCAGTTGGGGTACAGCCCTTGCGATCGTTCTGGCTGAGCGTTTCGAACGCGTAGACCTCTGGGTCCACAACACCGATCTAGCCGCCCGCATCGAGAACACACGCATCAACGATACCTATCTCCCCGGCTTCACCCTGCCCGCCAACATCCACATCTCACACGAGATGCACCTGCACCCGTGGGTCCTAAGCGTAGTCCCCTCCAAACACTTGCGTCAGGTCCTCGAACAGGCAAGCAAAACAGCAACAACCCCAATCCAACTCATCAGCGCAACCAAAGGCATCGAAGCCAAC
>JAPKYY010000775.1 GCA_026394095.1 Acidobacteriota bacterium
GACCCGTGAGGGTCGCCCTTCCCGTTCGAACGTGGTTGAAGTTACTTGACTTCGACGGTTGCACCGGCGTCGACAAACTTCTTCTGCATTGCTGCAGCTTCTTCCTTGGTCACGCCTTCCTTGACAGTCTTCGGGGCGCCATCGACGAGGTCTTTGGCTTCCTTCAGACCGAGCGCGGTGATTTCGCGTACGACCTTGATGACGTTGATCTTGTTTGCGCCAGCGCCGGTGAGGACAACGGTGAATTCCGTCTTCTCTTCAGCGGCCGGGGCGGCGGCGCCCGCGGCAGGAGCGGCTACAGCGACGGAAGCGGCAGCTGCCGATACGCCGAGCTTTTCCTCGAGCATTTTTACGAGTTGAGATGCCTCAAGAAGGGTGAGGCCCTGGATTTGTTCCGAGATTGCGTTGATGTCAGCCATTTTCATCTACTCCGATTGAATTTATCTGTTACTGATTGAACTTGTTTTCTTGTACGCCTTGGTCGATGACCACAGCAAGGTTGCGGCCAACGCCATTGACGGCAGAGACCAAACGCTGTGCTGGCGCGTTGATGAGGTAAAGCAGTTTTGCCAGAACCTCTTCACGCGAGGGCAGATTGGCGAGCTCGTTGATCGATGCTACTTCAACGACACGCCCCTCGACAAAACCCGCCTTAAACGTAAAGGTCGGATTCGTCTTGGCGTATGTTACGAGTGCTTTTGCGAGTGCGACCGGGTCGCCATCCGTATATGCAATCGAATTCATACCCTGAAGCCCGGTCACGGCAGGTGCGATGGCCAGGCCTTCGCTCGCCTTTTCCGCGAGGGTATTCTTTATGACTTTGTAGCTGCCGCCTACGCCACGGATCGTCTTACGCAATGCGTAATCCTGAGCGACGGTCAACTTCTCAAAGCCCGTTACGAAGACGTTCGGCGACTCGACGAGAGCCTTCTTAATGGCTTCAAAATCTTTTTGTTTGTCGACTTTATTCTTCATGGTTGCTAATCCTTAAACCGCGATGGCCAGCTTGGAAGAAACGTCTGAGATATCGATGCTAATGCCGGGTCCCATCGTGGAACACAACGTCGCACTCTTGACGTACTTGCCCTTGGCAGCGGAGGGTTTGGCGCGCAATACAGCCGTGATGAGGCTTTCAGCATTCTCGATCAGCTTTGCAGTTTCAAACTGCACTTTACCGATCGGTGCGTGGATTACACCCGTCTTGTCGACGCGGAATTCCACCTTACCTGCTTTAACTTCATTTACTGCTGTAGTAACGTCCGTGGTGACCGTTCCCGTTTTCGGGTTCGGCATAAGACCACGCGGGCCAAGCACCTTACCGAGACGCGCCATAGAGCGCATCATGTCGGGGGTGGCAATCACCGCATCGTAGTCGAGCCAGTTCTCTTTGATGATCTTTTCGATAATCTCATCCCCACCGAAGAAGTCCGCTCCGGCCGCTTCGGCCTCGCGCACTTTCTCACCGGAGGCGATGACGAGAACCTTCTTGGATTTTCCGAGGCCGTTGGGCAATACAACCGTGCCACGAACCATTTGGTCCGCGTGCTTGGGGTCGACGCCAAGGCGCATGTGAATCTCAACGGTTTCGTTGAATTTCGTGAATTTGATTTTCTGGGCGAGGCCAACGGCTTCAGTCACGGAGTACGTCCGAGCTTCCACCTGCTTGGCTGCGGCCAAGTATTTTTTACCCTGTTTTTGAGCCATGTTTCGTTTTTTTCGAACGGTTTACTACTTGAATACAACTGATGACGATGAGCGCGAGCCTCATCAAAAAGAGGAAATCTTTGAGTGGTCCAAACGGCTTCTAGGCACGAACTGCGGCCTGTCTGCCTCCCAAACGAAGGAACCGACCTAACGATTATAACAATTTGTCACCAGATTGCAAGTTTCGCCCCAATCCCAACAACCATCACAACAATGAGAAGATGTGTGGTCATGAAAGCATTTCTCTGGCTCCTCGTCGCCAGCCTCGCCTCCGCAGCCGAAACCGATCTCGCCCGCACCGTCCTCACAGAAGAACTCCAAAAACGCACCGGCCTCACCCTCCCCACCGTACAATTCGAAATCAAAAAAGACGAACCAGGCCTCGGCCCGGAAGGCTACTCGCTCGAAGTCAACTCCACCATCCGCATCGCCGCCAGAACCGAACGTGGCCTCCTCTACGGCGTCGGCGCCCTCCTCCGCCACCTCAACTGGGCCCCCGGCAAGATCCCCACTCCCGCCCCCATCTCCATAAAATCCAACCCCGCCTCTCCCATCCGCGGCCACCAACTCGGCTACCGCGCCGCCGCAAACAGCTGGGACGCCTGGACCGTCGCCCAATACGACCAATACATCCGCGACCTAGTCCTCTTCGGCATCAACGCCATCGAAAACATCCCCTTCCAGGACGATCGCCGCGCCCCCCTCATGAAGCTCTCCCGCCGCGAGATGAACCGCGAAATCAGTCGCATCTGCAAAAAGTACAACATCGAATACTGGATCTGGCTCCCAGCCGACTTCGAACTCAAAGAACAAGACAAGCGCGCCCCCTTCCTCAAACGCTTCGAAGAAATGGTCGCTGAAACCCCTCAACTCGACGGCGTCTTCGTCCCCGGTGGCGACCCCGGCGACAACCCTCCAGAACTCGTCATGCCCTTCCTCGCCGATCTCGCCGCCCGCACTCCTGCAAAGATCTGGCTCTCCCTCCAGGGCTTCCGTCGTGAAAAAGAAGACTATGCCTATAAGTGGATCCAAGACAACCGTCCCAAGTGGCTCGGCGGCCTCGTCGCCGGCCCTTCCAGCCCACCTGCAGCCCGCTCAAGAGAGCGCCTCCCCCGCGAATACGGCCTCCGTCTCTACCCGGACCTCACCCACAACAAGATCTGCCAATACCAGGTCCCCAACCTCGATCAAGCCATCGCCCTCACCCTCGGCCGCGAAGCCATCAACCCCCGCCCCGCCGAATTCACCCGCATCCACAACCAGTTCGTCGGCACCAGCAACGGCTTCATCAGTTACTCCGACGGCGTCCACGACGACGTCAACAAGATCGTCTTCAGCGCCCTTAGCTGGAACCCCAACCAAGACCCACGCAGCATCATGATCGACTATGCCCGCACTTACTTCTCAACCAATCACGCCGAAGAAATAGCCGACGCCATCCTCGCCCTCGAACGCAACTGGCGCGGCCCCCTCGTAGACAACGGCAACGTCGAAGCCACCCTCCTCCAGTGGGACAAACTCACAGCCAGTCTCCCCAAGCTCAACACCAACTGGCGCTGGCAAATGCTCCAGCTCCGCGCCGTCTACGACGCCTTCGTCCGCCGTCGCCAGATTCACGAG
>JAPKYY010000853.1 GCA_026394095.1 Acidobacteriota bacterium
CTGCTTCTTGCAGTCTGGCACCCAAAGACTCTGAAAGGCCGACACCACTCCCCCGCAAGGTGCTTCAAAGCCCTTCCAGGCATCCATCGCCTTGTTGTCGCGATTCCCAACCCGTGCAATCGTCCCCTTGTCCCCAATCGGCATCACCAGCGTTGGCCCCTCGGCCATCAACCAGGTAGGCACCCCTTCGAGGGCCAGCTCCGCCTCCGCCTTCAAGGTAGCGCAAGGAATCTGACTCCCCGGCGTCGTGAGGCCAGCCTGGGGGGGCCCGGCTGGGTTTTTGCCCGGCTTCTCTTTTTCTTTCGCAAACAAAAGCACCGGCAGCAGAAGTACAACTAAGCGGAACCGCATTAAGACCTCACCAAAATAAATTTCAAACGGATTCGCAACAAGGAATGAAAGGGCAATCGAGGCCGAAAAGTGAGTATAGCGTTCCCTGAAAGGATTGACAAATTGCAATGAAAATCGCTATAACTTTTGATACGCAGACTGTTGCTGCATTGCTTCTGAACCTGTCCTTCCCTCCCTTAGCCCTGTTGTGCTAACACTGTCCTCGATACAATAACTGAAAGTCTGGGAATCGAAAACGGTCCGTAATGAAACTTGGCAAGCTGTTCTGCAATGCGATTCTTTTAGCTTCATGCGCCTTGGCGCAAAGCCCCAACACGCCGGAATTTTTTGAAAACAAAATCAGGCCTATCCTGGTCAACAACTGCTTCAGTTGCCACACCAACACGGCCATGGGTGGCCTTCGCCTCGATAGTTCCGAAGCAATGCTCAAGGGTGGGTCCAAACGCGGTGCCGCGGTAGTCTCCGGCGATCCGGACAAGAGCGCACTCATCCTCGCCATCCGCCACTCCGATCCCGATCCCAAATTCCGCATGCCTCTTGGCAACAAGCTCAAGGACGCCGAAATCGAAGCCCTCACCGCCTGGGTCAAGGCTGGTGCCGTCTGGCCCAAGGCCATCCCCACCGCCGCCAAGGTCAACGGTAAATTCGTAATCTTTCCCGAACAAAAGAAATTCTGGTCCATGCTGCCCTTAAAGCAGCCTGACCTCCCCGCCGTCAAAGACACCAAGTGGGGCCGCACCAATATCGACCGCTTCGTCCTCTCCAAGCTCGAAAAAGAGAATGACTATCGCAGTCTTGACCCCATGCGTCGCGGCTACAACCCATATCCCAACGCCTACATCTATCGCGACTGGGTCATTCAGGCCTTCAACGACGACATGCCCTACGACCTCTTCGTCAAGTCGCAGATCGCCGGTGACTTGCTCGATCCCAAGCTCCGCCACAAGACTCTCCCGGGCACCGGCTTCATAGGTCTCGGCCCCTGGTATTACGACAACGGCTCAACTGAAGTCACCCGTGCCGACGAGCGTCACGACCGCGTCGACGTAGTCTCCCGCGGCTTCCTCGGCCTCACTGTTGCCTGCGCTCGCTGCCACGATCACAAGTACGATCCCATCCCGCAGACTGACTATTACGCCCTGGCCGGCATCTTCTCCAACGTCAACTATGAAGAGTACCCGCTAGTTCCGAAGAGTGTCCTCGACGAATTTATGAAGGTCGAGGAGCAGATCGACCAGAAGCAGAAAATGATGGGCGAAATGCAGAACAATCTCGGCAAAGCCCTGGCCCAGTCTCTAGCCTTTGAAACATCCAACTATCTCCAGGGCGTCTTTGACGTAACCGGCCCGAAGAAAACTGAAATTGCCAACGTCGTAGAATCCCGCAAGCTCGACTACGAAATTCTCGAACGCTGGATCAAGTACATGGCCAAGCCGCAGAAGAAGTATCCGAATAAGGATGCCTGGCAGGCCATGATGAAAAAGCCTGCTCCTGCCGCCCCTGAAGCAAAAAAGCTCGCAGATAAGTTTCAGGAAGACGTCGTCGCCGTGCTCCTGGCTCGCAATGAACTCGACGCCGAAAATAAGGTCATTGCCGACAAAGCGCTCGAAGGCACCAAGCCCAAGAAGCGCACCAACAAGCCGTCTAACTTTGTTACCAACGACGACTTCTGCCCAGGCTGCGGCTTGCGTCTGAAGAACCTCACCGACGAGCAAAACAATTTTTATACAGAGATCTTCCAGCGAGAGCTGACTGATGCAGAAGATCCAAATGTAATGTTCGAAATGGGCTTCCGCAACATGAAGCCCGGGGTACTCAGCTTCCGAGGTTGGGGCCTCGAGAGCCGCGTCGGTTCAGAGTCTCAGGCCCAGCTTGCCAGAATCCGAAAAGACATCGAAGATGCCCGCAAGAAAATTGAGCCCCACTATCCCTATCTCCATGGCATCAAAGACAAGCCGCTCGATCAAATTTCAGAATTGCCGCTTGCTCTCCGTGGCGATCCGCTCCAGCTCGGCGATCAGGTGCCGCGCCACTTCCTGAGCGTCCTCTCACCCGGTGAGCCTCAGCCGATCAAATCAGGCAGCGGTCGTCTGGAACTGGCAGAAGCAATCGTCAAGCAGCCAATCAATTCCCGCGTCATCGTAAATCGCATCTGGAAGGGCCACTTTAGCTCAGGTCTCGTGGATACTCCCAGTAACTTCGGTATCACCGGTGAGCGCCCAACCAACCCGGAACTCCTCGAATACCTCGCCGCCAATTTCGTTGCAAACGGCCAGTCCATCAAGAAGCTCCACAAAGAAATCATGCTGAGCTCGGTCTACCAGCTCGCGAGCGAAAACGAAGCTACCAATTACGCCAAGGATTCTTCCAACCGCCTCTACTGGCGCTACGAAAAGAAGCGTCTCGACGCCGAACAGCTTCGTGACTCTGTCATGTACGTCTCCGGCAATCTCGACCCCAGCCTCGGTGGTCCCTCAGGCGAACTGAAGCCCAGCTTCCTCCGCCGCACCGTTTACGGCAAGGTCAGCCGCTACAAGATGGATGAATACCTTCAGCTCTTTGATTTCCCCTCGCCCTCGATCAGTGCCGAGAAGCGCTTCACCACAACAGTTCCGCTCCAACGTCTCTTCCTACTCAACAGCGACTTCATGCAGATCGAAGCCGAGGAATTGGCTAAGCGCGTAATGCCTGAAGTCGACAATCGGGCTCGCGTGAAGAAGCTCTTCCAGCTCATCTACGGTCGCGATGCAGCTGAAGAG